>DATLIT010000113.1:0-4739 GCA_035539295.1 Terrimicrobiaceae bacterium
GCTGAGCACAGGGTCATCCGCGATGCCATTGTAGCCGGCGATCCTGAAGCAGCGCGGCAGGCGATGAGGCAACACCTGAGGCTTTCTCAGGAGCGCTTTTCAAGAAGTTTCGGTGAAATTTCAGTGCCGCCCCACCGATCGGGCAAGGTCACGCCCGCACTTCGCAGTCGAGCGGAAAGCCCGCGCGAGCTGCAAACGAGAACCAGCAGGAGGAAAGTATGACGACAGTGAAGTGGTCAGCGGTTGTAGCGGCTGTACTTGGCTTCGCGATTACGGGAGGGGCCGCTCAGGCCCAAACAAAGCTGAAATGGGCTCACGTGTATGAGCCCAACGAGCCATTCCACACGCAGTCAGTGTGGGCCGCCGGCGAACTCGCCAAGCGCACCAACGGGCGCTACACGATCGACGTCTATCCTTCCTCGCAGCTTGGCAAGGAAACCGACATCAATCAGGGCCTGTCCCTTGGTTCAGTTGACATGATCATTTCAGGGTCCAGCTTTGCCGCACGAAGCTATCCACCCATCGGCGTCACGTATTACCCATACGTTTTTCGAGATGCGAATCATCTCTTGGCTTACACCAAAAGCGACGTATTCAAGGAGCTTGCCAAGGGCTACACGGACAAAACCGGACACCAGATCCTTGCGGTGACCTAGTATGGCGCGCGCCACACATCGTCGAACAAGCCTATTAAAACATGTGCTGACATGAAAGGTTTGAAGATCCGCGTCCCGGACGTGCCAGCCTACTTGGCGATGCCCCGCGCGTGCGGTGCCAACACCGCTCCGATCGCATTCGCAGAAGTGTATCTCGCGCTTCAGAACGGGACCGTCGAGGCTCAGGAAAACCCTCTGACTACGATCGAGGCCAAGAAGTTCTACGAGGTGCAAAAGCACATCGCCCTGACCGGGCATATCGTCGACCATCTCAACACGGTGGTGTCCGCCAATCTGTGGAAGAAGCTCTCTGACGAGGACAAGAAAATCTTCTCGGAGGTCGCCCAGGAAGCAGCAGCCCGCGCCACTGCCGAAATCCAGGCCAAGGAGAAAGAACTCGTTGGCTTCTTTAAGGATAAGGGACTAACCGTCTCTGAGGTCGACAAGGAGGACTTCAAGCAGAACGTCTTGAAGAACGTCACATTCGAGTCTTTCGGGTATCGCAAGGCGGACTACGATAAAATCCAAGCCATCAAGAGCGAGCCTGCGTTGTAAAGCTCGTGGTTGCTCTGCCAGGGGCACCACTCCCCTGGCAGGTTCCTGACCGAAAACCGTCGACTATCTCGATTATTCAACGATAATTCTGGAGTGAACGGGATGAAGCCCGAGGTTCATACTGAGATCACGGCTGCGGAACTGGCCCACGCTTTCGAGGAGCCGGTTCCTGAGGTCGATCTCAAGCAGTATGGTGTTGAGGATTGGGCGACATTAGCGATCTTTTGGCTGATG
The DNA here is from genome assembly GCA_035539295.1 of Terrimicrobiaceae bacterium. Classification (GTDB taxonomy): domain Bacteria; phylum Verrucomicrobiota; class Verrucomicrobiia; order Chthoniobacterales; family Terrimicrobiaceae; genus DASTFP01. The sequence continues at coordinate 1,446 of DATLIT010000113.1, forward strand.
GCCTTCGCGGTCTTTCTGCAATTCTTCACGCGGTACGTGCTCAATGACTCTTTCGCGTGGACCGAGGAGATTGCAACCTACTGCTTGGTAGCAGTGGTGTTTCTTGGGGCTGCGATGTGCGTACGCTTGGGGCGCCATATCCACGTTGATCTGCTCTTCCGTTATCTGCCGGCAAGGGTCGCGAGGGCACTGGCAATCATGATCGACGCCATTCGCACAGTTTTCTTCGCCTACGCGGCTTATCTTGTGTGGAACTTCATGGCGATTGTCGAAGGCGAGACCATGACCACAATCATGCTGCCGAAGAACTGGGTTTATGGCTGTGTCTTCGTCGGATTCATCCTGATGTTTATCCGATCAGTTCAGGTATCTATCGACAACTGGCGCCGCGGCTACTCCATTCTGGAGAGACCAGAGGCTTTCGACGCAGCCCCGATCTAACAACTTCAATAATCCGATGTCCTGAGATTTGATCGGAACTCGCCCATGCTTATCCTCGTTGGTTCATTTCTCGCTTTGATGCTCCTTGGCCTGCCGGTGGCTATAGCGATGGCTGTCTCGTCCCTGATTTACATCCTTGCCACGGGAATCGCGCCCGACGTCGTTCTGGCTCAGCGCATGATCGCTGGCGTGGAGAGCTTTCCGCTGCTTGCCGTGCCGTTCTTCATTCTCGCCGGCAACCTGATGAATACTGCTGGCGTCACGGGGCGGATCTACAGCTTCGCGGTTGCACTAGTCGGCTGGATGAAGGGTGGGTTGGGTCAAGTCAACATCATTGGCTCAGTAATCTTTTCCGGAATGTCGGGAACTGCGATCGCTGACGCCGCTGGCCTTGGCACAATCGAAATCAAGGCTATGAAGGACCACGGCTACTCGACTGAGTTTGCCGTCGGCGTGACCGCCGCTTCCGCGACACTTGGGCCAATCATACCGCCGTCCTTGCCATTCGTGATCTACGGCATGATGGCCAACGTTTCGATTGGGGCGCTTTTCCTCGGAGGATTACTCCCCGGCGTCGTCATGACGCTCATGATGATGGCAACGGTGGCATATTTTGCCTATAAGAACGGTTGGGGCAGTGACAGTCCATTCTCCTGGCGCCAACTCGGGAATGCGACGGTCGAGGTCATCGTTGTCATGATGTTCCCGGTCGCTGTCTGGGCCATGGTCCAGTTTGGCCTGTCCACCAACGTCGCAATCGGCATTGCGCTCGCGATTCTCCTTGCGCTCGACTGGTACTTCGATTTCTCCGCTGTCATGGCCCTTATGGCGCCCGTCATCCTGATCGGCGGCATGACCCTCGGATTGTTCACACCAACTGAGGCTGCCGTCGCCGCAGTAATCTGGTCGCTCTTCCTCGGTCTCGTGCGCTACCGCTCGATGACTTTGAAGACGCTGGTCAAAGCAACCTTCGATACGATCGAGACCACAGCTTCGGTGCTGTTCATCGTGACAGCCGCATCGATCTTCGCGTGGCTTCTCACGGTAAGTCAGGCCGCTCAGATCCTATCGGACGCGATCCTCGGTATCACGCAGAACAAATGGGTCTTCCTGCTCTTGGCGAACCTGTTGATGCTGTTCGTTGGCTGCTTTATCGACACCATCGCAGCCATAACTATCCTCGTGCCGATCCTTCTTCCGATCGTACTCAAACTCGGCATTGATCCGATCCATTTCGGCTTGATCATCACCCTCAACCTCATGATCGGGCTTCTCCATCCGCCTCTCGGGATGGTCCTGTTCGTACTAGCTCGCGTGGCGAAGCTGTCGGTCGAGCGCACGACCGTGGCAATTCTGCCTTGGCTGATTCCGCTGCTGCTTGCGCTTGTCGCGATCACCTATATTCCTGAGTTGACTCTCTGGCTGCCGCGAACGATGGGAGTGGCAAAGTGACCGACATTGCTCTTGCTGCAACGCTTTTTGGAGCCGAAGATCTTCGCTTGGTGGGAGCGCCGACCGGTCCATTAACCCCCGGCATGGTCCGGGTGCGCTTCGGCGCAGGTGGAATCTGCGGGTCGGACATGCATTACTACCGACATGGTCGGACCGGCGACTTCGTTGTCAAATCCCCCTTAGTCCTTGGTCACGAGATCGCGGGCGAGATCGTGGACATTGCCGCTGACGGCTGGGACCTCAAGATTGGCGACCGCGTCGCAGTCAACCCATCACGGTGGTGCCGACACTGCGCGAGATGCCAGGAAGGCCGTCCGAACCTATGCGAGAACATTTACTTCATGGGATCAGCGTCAAAGACGCCGCACATGCAGGGGGGCTTTGCCACATATTTCGATGCCATCCCGGCCCAGTGTGTCAAAGTCTCGGACAGTACACCAATGGCCGCGGCAGCGCTGGCAGAGCCCCTCGCTGTTTGCCTTCACGCCATCAGTCGGGCCAGCCAAGTGGAAGGCCGAAAAGCAATTGTATTTGGGGCAGGTCCTATCGGTCTCCTGACATTATTGGCTGCTCGATTGGCCGGAGCATCGGAAGTCGCGATGATCGATGTCGCCGCCGCTCCGCTTGCCTTTGCGCAGCGTTTAGGCGCTGATCATACGGTTGATATCTCTGTGGGCGAGGGTGCTCTGAAAGAGCTTGCTAAAGCCAGGTCTTTTGACTTGGCCTTTGAGGTCTCTGGAACGGCCTCCGGATTATCTTCAGCGATATCCAATGTGCGTCGCGGTGGGACTGTCGTCCAAATCGGCAATTTGCCCGGCGGCCAGATCCCAGTCCCTGCCAACGCTGTGATGGCTAAGGAAATAGACCTCAAGGGCTCCTTCCGCTTTGGCGAGGAATTTGAGCAAGCTGTCCGTCTCATTGACGACAGGATGATTGATGTCCTTGCCATCGTCACCTCCGAGTGTCCGCTTTCCGAAGCTACAGAAGGCTTCCGCGCAGCTCTAGATCGATCGCAGAGCGTTAAAGTCGTCCTGACAGCTTCTTAAGCCGGATTACCTGATGTAAGAAATGGCTGATCGCCGTTATTGTGCACCTGAGATGCTCTTCGTGAGCGGTGAGGAAGTGTCTTCTATGACTATGCATACTGCCACGTCCCATCCGGTGATTTGCCTTCACCCCCACGATCACGTGGTCATAGCACGCGCGACCCTTCTGCAGGGCACGCCGGTTGCCAACGGCGTCGCAGCCTATGAGCGTATTCCCGCCGGGCACAAAGTCGCTGTACGCTCAATCGCGGCGGGTGAGGCGGTGCGACGCTACAACCAGATCATTGGCTTTGCCACAGCGCTGATCGCCCCCGGCCAGCACGTGCATGTCCATAACCTTGGCATGGGTGAGTTC
>DATLIT010000114.1:0-3186 GCA_035539295.1 Terrimicrobiaceae bacterium
GGTTTTGCCGACCAATCCCACATCGGTAAGCACTGGTTGATCCGATTCCACACCGTCTTCAAAACCGCGATTGATGCGCACGGTGCTCCACCAGGCGGAAGCATCGCGCGAGATGATCCGCGCGGGCAAGAGCTTGAAGATCGATCGCTTTCTGTATTCCAGCGCTGAGCGAAGCTTGCCGTTTTCGGCTTCAAGATCCCGGTAAATCTGGTTGGATGCACGAAGCTCTTTGTTTTCGGCTTTCAGCTGTTCGTTCTCACGTTCCAATTGATCAAGTGTTTGCAATCCTTCGCCCATCGCTCCGATCTGTCGTTGCACGGCGGATCCGGTCTTGAGGAATGGAGAAATAACGCTCAAAAATCCGGCCTGAAGTCTCTGCATTGCGGTCGTACCGAACGATGAGATGATCACCGCGCCGATAATCACCATGATGACCAAAATAACGTTGAGCCGGCTCATCGAGACCTTGGGCTACATCTCAGAATGCCAAACTTGGCACGGGCGTGCGCTCAATTGCTATTCGAAATGCGGTCGCGGGAAGCCACCGCCTTGAGGAAGCGCAGCTCCTGGAGTGCGCGGCCCGTGCCTTCTGCCACCGCGCTGAGCGGATCCTCGGCAACGTGGACCGACAAACCGGTCTCTTCCTGCAAGAGTTTATCGAGACCGCGAAGGAGGGCCCCACCTCCCGCCAGGACGAGTCCTCTGTCGACGAGATCTGCCGAGAGTTCCGGCGGACAGCGCTCGAGAGTTATCCGAACGGAATCGACAATCGTGGAGACGGGCTCGAGCAGTGCTTCACGAACTTCCTGGGAGGAGATAGTGATCGTTTTCGGAAGCCCTGCGACCAGGTCACGCCCTTTGACCTCCATGCTCATCTCCTTCTCGAGCTTATAGGCAGAGCCGATCTTGATCTTGATATCCTCCGCAGTCCGCTCGCCGATCATCAGGTTGTAGGCCCGCTTCATATAGTTGATGATCGACTCATCGAGTTCGTCCCCGGCCACCCGCACGCTGCGGCTGAAAACAATGCCGGAGAGCGAAATCAGCGCCACCTCGGTGGTGCCGCCTCCGATATCAATGATCATGTTCCCTGCGGCATCTTGGACGGGTAGTCCGACGCCGATGGCCGCCGCCATCGGTTCCTCAATCAGGTAAACTTCGCGGGCGCCCGCGTGCGTTGCCGAGTCCTTGACCGCGCGCTTCTCAACTTCGGTGATCCCGCTGGGGACAGCGATCACTACCCGGGGCCGGACCATTCGCCGGCGGTTATGAACCTTGCTGATAAAGTGCCGGAGCATGGCTTCGGTAACTTCAAAATCGGCGATGACGCCATCCTTCAGCGGACGGATGGCGACGATATTGCCGGGAGTTCGGCCGAGCATTCGTTTCGCCTCGTCACCAACGGCCAGGACCTTGTTGGTGCCCTGTTGAACTGCTACGACAGATGGTTCACGCAGGACGATACCGTGATCCTTCACATAAACCAGGGTGTTGGCTGTGCCTAAATCGATACCGATGTCGTTTGAGAAAAAGCCTAAGACATTGTCAAACATGGAAATTTTGCATGGTGTGCCTGGCTCTTGGGGAATCTTTCTCGTCGCCGGATCCCAACGCTTTGCCAGAGCCGGAAAGTTGCTGCCCGCGCGGGGCCGCGTCAAGCGCCGAAACTTTGCCCGCATCGACCAGGCGGCCTCTCTCAAAACTGGCTGGCCCGCTCTTTTGGAACGCCAGGGAGTCGTAGCAACGGTGTCCTCACCGTCGAAGAGCGGGCGTGTCTCACGGTCGAAAACCCGCGACAGTGGGAAGGCGCCGAGGCTGCCCGCTACAGCGGTGATCCTAAATTGCAGCTGCGATTGCCGCGCCCATCTGGACGGTGTCAACCCGGTCCGTGCCGGGGGTGTGGATATCGGCTGTGCGCAGGCCATTGGTGATAACCCGTCGCACCGCGGCTTCGATCGCAGTGGCCGCCTCTTCTTGGGCGCACGAAAAGCGCAGCATCATGGCGGCGGAGAGGATTTGCGCGATCGGATTGGCAATCCCTTTGCCGGCGATATCCGGGGCCGAGCCGCCGCTCGGTTCGTACATTCCGAAACGAGCCGCGCCGGAGGTTATCTCGCCCAAGCTGGCGCTCGGAAGCATTCCCAGCGAGCCCGTGAGCATGGCAACTTCGTCGCTGAGAATGTCGCCGAAAAGGTTCTCGGCCAGGACGACGTCAAAGCCCTTTGGATTCTTCACCAACTGCATGGCAGCGTTGTCCACATAGAGGTGGTTCAACCGAACATCCGGAAAGTCTCTCGCGATCTGCTCGACGACGCGCCGCCAGAGGATGCCGTTCTGAAGGACATTTGCCTTATCGATGGAGGTGACGTGGCTCCGGCGCTTTCGAGCCGCTTCAAAAGCGACCACGGCAATGCGGCGGATCTCGCTCTCCCGATAAATCATCGTATCCACTGCGACCTGCTCCCCGCCTTCCTGCTTGATGGTCTTCGGCTCGCCAAAGTAGAGCCCGCCGGTCAGCTCGCGCACGCAGAGCAGGTCAAATCCACCTTCAACAATTCGGGGATGAAGAGGCGATGCGTGGACAAGCTCAGCCAGACAGACCGCCGGCCGCAAGTTTGCAAAGAGACCAAAGTGCTTTCGAAGTGGCAGGAGGGCGGCACGCTCGGGCTGTTCGGCAGGAGGAAGCGATTCCCACTTCGGACCACCGACCGATCCAAATAAGATTGCCTCGGCCGCCTCACAGGCCCGGAGCGTTTCCTCCGGCAACGCCTTTCCGTTCGTGTCGATCGCCGCGCCACCGACAGGCTGTTCATTGAAGTCGAAAGCAATGGAAAATTTTTTTTCCACGGTGCGGAGGACATTCAGCGCCGCGGACATGACTTCCGGGCCAATCCCATCGCCGGCCAGCACGGCAATCTTGTATGTGTTGCTCATGTGCGCGCCCAGTTGTAGGGGCGCTTGTGGCAAGCGCCCAGCGAAATCGAGAGGCGCTTGGCACAAGCGCCTCGACAAGCTTTTCGACTCCCTCTAGCCGGTGCTTATCTAACGAGCGGGGCGTCAATTTCGCTGAGGCTCTCGCGGACGGCTCGGACAAAATCTCTGATCCGGCGAAGATCTTTGCGTCCGGGGCTGCTCTCGACGCCGCTGGCCACGTCGACGGCATGAGGACGCACCGCACGAATAGCG
>DATLIT010000115.1:0-2651 GCA_035539295.1 Terrimicrobiaceae bacterium
TTCGATGATCCCGCCTACGCTGATCCTGGAAAACGCAAGGCCAATGTCTTCGATTTTCGTTTGGAAGGTGAGGGTGAAAGAAAGTCGGCGGTGCGCGCGGGAGTCCAAGATGCGAATTGGAATGGTCAAGGCGCGCGTCGAGCCATTTCGCGGTAGCGATCGTCGTTGCGATTGGCTCGGCAGTCTTGGTCGCTTGAGCCAGTCCCCTTAGGTCGTCGTTTTTTCTCTGAGAGAATGTACTCAATTCGCTTGTGCAGGACTCGGAAAGAAGAGAGGCTCTTTGAAGGACTGCCAGAGAGACTCCATGGTCTCGATCCGGCGTTCATCCCGCCCTTCCCCGGCAGCATCGTCAAATACCTTTCCCCCAAATCCGCCTTCAACAGACTCTCAGGTGAGATTTATCCATTCCTTGCCTGGCGCGAGGGCAAGCCTGTCGGGAGGATTGCGGCCATCATCAATCACGCCCACAACGAGCGTTATCGCGATAGGACCGGCTTTTTCGGTTTCTTCGACTGCGAGGATAACCTTGAGCTGGCGCGGGAGCTTTTCGATGCGGCTGGCACGATCCTGAGGGCTCGCAATCGGGAGGGCCTGCGTGGTCCCTACAATCCGAGTATCAATGATGAATGCGGATTGCTGGTAGAAGGGTTCGAACATCCACCCTGTCTTGGACTCTGCTGGAATCCTGAGTATCAGAAGACGCTGATCGAGCAGTTGGGATTTCGTGTCGTCTGCAGGTCGCTTGGATATCTGCTGCCGTTGCACCGGCTTGATGCGCCCGAGCGCCTTAGGCGTATTGTGGAGCGCCTGGTCAAGCGGGCGAACCTCAAACTTCGCCCAATAAAGATGTCGAAGCTCGAGGAGGAGTTGAAGATCGTGCAGGAAATTTATAACTCCACTCTGGAGCGGAACTGGGGTTTTGTGCCCATCACGATGGACGAGTTGCTCGCGTCGGCCGACGACATGAAAGCGTTCGCCGACCCGAAGATGATGCTGATCGCCGAGGTCAACGGCGAGAATGCGGGGGTGGCTTTGTCGCTGCCTAATTTCAATGAGATCCTCGCACGCGTTAAAAAAACTCCCGCCCTGCTGAGGCTGGCGCACATTCTTTGGCTGATGAAGACGCACCGCATCGACTGGGTGCGGCAGGTCGTTTTAGGAATCTCGCCACGCTTTCGGGATCGGGGCCTGCATGCGTGGTTGCTTTACGAGCAGTTTGTCTCTGCCAAGCGGCGATACTCCAATGCGACGCTCGGCTGGATCGAGGAAAGCAACAAAGAGATCATCGAGAACTCCCTGATGGTTGGCGGTATTCAGCAGCAGGAGTGGAGGATCTATGAGAAGTCACTCTCCTAGGGGACTTGTCCGCGCGGACACCGCCAGGGTGATGCCATAGCTGTCTTCATGAGTCTCCTTCTTACTGGCGCCACGGGGTTCCTTGGCCGCAACATCCTTCTGCGCGCCCTGTCCGAAGGTAAAGAGGTGCTTACGGCAGTACGCAATGCCGACAAGCTCCTGCAGCAGCTTCAGTTTGAAAAAAGAGACCCGCAGGAAATCAAGTTGCTTCCAGCGCTCCCAGATCACTGGCCAAGCATCTCCCCACGCTGCGCGATTTTGGGAGGCGGGGTCCTCTTCGAGCGAAATCGCCGTGATTATTTCTGCACTAATGTCGATTGGACGCTCGCAACTCTTCGCGCATTGCCTCCGGACTGCCGCACGGTGGTCATCTCGTCGCAGTCGGCTGGTGGTCCCACCCCCGACGGAAAGGCAGCTCGGTCGGAGGAAGATCCCGATGCGCCCGTCACCTGGTACGGGGAATCAAAACTGGCCATGGAGCGCGCCATCCGGGACGAGTTTTCAAATCGGCCCATTTCCATCCTGCGTCCGCCGATGATCCTAGGGCCGCGCGACACGGCCACCCTCCCGCTTTTTCGAATGGCTCGGGGCGCTATCCGAATCAAGCCAGGCCTTCGAACAAAATCCTACAGCTTCATCGCGGTTGAAGATCTCGTTGCTGCCATCTTTTTGGCTCTCGAAAGCGAGCCCTTCGCGAACGTTAGCTATGTTGCTTCCGCGGAGTCCATGACCGATTGGCAATTGATCGCGACGGCTGCGGCGGCTTGCCACGCCAGCGGAGTAACGCTCCCGGTCCCCCATTTGGTTGTTCGCATGCTGTCGGCTTTCGTTGATGGGATTCCCAGCTTGCGGACGAAAGCGCCAAGCCTGACACGCGACCGGGCGCGGGAGATTTGGCCGCACCGCTGGGTAGTTGACGGTTCCAAGTTTGCACGTCTGACGGGCTGGCATGCGTCGACGACTCTGAGCGAGGCTCTGCAGGCCGCGCAAAGCTACTATGTGCGGGAGGGGAAGCTCTAGAGTGAAGATGGCCGGCCGAATGCGATTTGGTTTGGTCCTGACCGTGCTGCTCGGGATGGTGGGGTTTGGCGTCTGGTGCTATCGACAACTTCTGCGACCGGCTTCGCTGCCGCCGAAGCCGCGGACGATTGAAGAAGTGATCCGCGTTTTGGGTCCTCATGTTGACCGTCGTTTGCGTCCGGCTTTCCGGCAGGCCGAGGTAGCGATGCCGCCGGAGCAAGTCACTCTGCTTGCCCTCAAGGAAGAGAAGCGGCTGGAGATCTATGCTGCAGACG
>DATLIT010000116.1:0-7296 GCA_035539295.1 Terrimicrobiaceae bacterium
TCCCCCGAAGGCCTGCCGCGGGAGCGGTGCGGGGCTTGGGGCGCATAGCCCCCATCAAGGGAGTGGGCTCTTTTTCTTCTGGAGCGTTTCCTCTTCGTCTTCCGAGGAGCATTTTTCTTCTCCTCGAGCAATCTGCTATCCGCAAGCGCACCGACCAAGGCAAGGGCGCCGGCATTATGACTTATTCGGGTCAGGAAGAGGAACGAGCACCCTCAATCTACAGATCGAGTTCTCCTGATCGCGCTCAGCGACCGTGTCGAGGGTGCGCCGTTCCAAAGGGTTTTTTATTGGGTTAGAAAGTATTTCTTCTCAGTCAAATCCTCCGCTTTGAAAGTGCTTTTCAGTTGAGCCGGACTTTTGTCACCAGGCCAATTCGACCAGCAAGCGGCGCAGGCGCGGATTGCCATGCTTGGTGATCGCACCCAGGCGTCGTCGCTGCCCACTGGTGCTCTCACTCGGGCAGAGCCCAAAGTAGTTGCCTGCCTGCCGAGCGTTGCGGAAACGCTTCGGATCGATCAACTCGCGCGCCAACAGCTCGTGGGTGAGCTCGCCCTCCCCAAAGATCAGCTGGCGCGGGGCCCCCGCGCGCAACTCGGCTTCAATTTTGCCTAACTGCTCTTCGATCGCCTCGGCAATCGGCTGCCAACTCTCCAGTTGCTGGATGACCCACTTCGGTATCGCCTTAACCATCCCTGGCCAGCTCAACTGCCTCCACCAGCGCCCGCGCACGGGCATCTCCCAGTTTAACAAAAGGCTACGCCCGATCGCTTGCACTCGCCGCAACTCTCGCTGCAATTGCTCGCGCAGCCGCCCCCGGGCCCGCCGCTCCTCCTCCTGCGGCGAGGGAATGCGCACGATGCTCGACGCCTTCTCATGCCCAGCCAGGTATTCGCTTAACCGTCGGCAGATCACCTGCGCGTCGTGCTTATCGTTGACTTGGCCCTTGCCTTGTTCATCCCAGTTCTGCGGCGCAATCACATACACCTTCACTCCCAGCTTTTGCATCCGGCGCGCCGGTTGATACCCAAAGCAGCCCGCCTCATAGCACACCACCACCTCCTCGGCCAAACTCAGCTGCTTGCCCAGCCACAGAAAAAACACCACCGGCTTAAGCTTCTGCGGCGGCTCCGGATTGCTCTGATCGATCTGGCGCACCACCCGGTAACTGCTTAGGTGCATGTCGATCCCCATCTTGATTACCCCAGCTCTCTTCGATACGCTTAGATACTAAGTGTTCATGTTGTCGAGTGTGGCGTCTTAGCCGCCCACTCGACAACCCATGATCATCTACAGACAATTCCTCGACGATGGGGACATGGACGTCAAAAAAATCAGCAATAAAGCCTGTGAACGCGGTTACCGATGCCCGTGAAGATATCCCAAGCGATTGTGCCGGCCTGATCCGCTAGTTCTCGCGCAAGAATCCGCTCCCTGCCTTGTTCGCCGATCAGGACAGCTACATCACCCGCCTTGGTCTGAGGCAGGGAAGTCACGTCCGCGAGGATTTGATCCATGGTCACTCGCCCAAGGATCGGGCAGCGCTTCCCGCCCACAAGCACATGAGCGCCGCGACCGGAAACCTGTCGGGGGAAGCCGTCGGCATAACCTACCGCTATTGTCGCGATGCGCATAGCATGGGGGGTGATGAACCTCCTTCCATAGCTCACGCTTTCGTTTGGGCCAACCTCACGCACGAGCAAAATGCGCGCCTTCCAGGTGAGAGCCGGGCGCAAGAGCGGTTGATACTCCGAGGGATAGGCACTGCCATAGAGCATCAATCCTGGCCGCACCAGATCGTGCGCATGACTGGAGAACCCGAGAATGCCCGCGCTGTTCAGGGCGTGGATTTTCACGTTCGGTGCGGCCGCTCGCACTGTGCGTGCCAACTCGGCAAAGCGCTTCAGCTGAAGACGCGTGTAGTCTCCGTCGTCGTCAGCAAGGGGGAGATGGGTAGAAACGCTGTGCACCTCAACGGTCTTCAGACGCTGAACGGCGGTTAGTTCTTGCAGCGCATATCGTTCCGGACAGCCAATTCGCCCCATGCCGGTGTCAATTTTAAGGTTGACCCTGCCGCCGGCGAAGTTGGCAGCTTCCGGTGCGCTCGAGACCGTTGCGATATAGCGCCGGGCGACAACCTCGGCGCGTTCACCCGGTGCCGAGGGGCTCAGGAGCAACACGTCACGTTGCAGCTCGGCGAGTGGGTGCGCCTCTTCAACGTTCGCCACTCCAAAGAGTTCAACGAGTTCCGCCAGGGTTGCAGCGACCTGTGCGGAGCCGTGCCCATAGGCGTTGGCCTTGACTACTGCGAGAATTCCCGGTCCCGCTCCGATTTTGTCTCGCACGACTCCTGCATTGTGACGAATGGCGGAGAGATCGATTTCAGCCCAGCAACGCACGGCTGCTGGCACGATCATGGGACCACACAAAGCAAGTTGAAAGCGGCCGGATTGGCCTCAAGAGTCGTCCAGCTCTCGATGATGGTTTTGCACAGTGCTTGCAAGCGCCGGCGGAGCGGCGCGGCGATGCGGGCAAAGTCCCGCTGGAGGCTCTCGTATTCTGCGCGTCCTTCGGGCGTTTCGATGCAGATCGGCGAATAGCCAAGTGCTGTGAGATCGTAAGGACTCGCTCGCATGTCGAGCACCCGGATGTGCGAGGCGAGCTCGAAGCAGTCCGCGACAAGGTCGGACGGTGTGAAGGGCGCCAGCTTGAAAGCCCACTTGTAGAGATCCATGTTTGTGTGCAGGCATCCCGGTTGCTCGAACGCCGATGTCGTTTCACGCGTTAGCTGATACTTGTTCAGCGGGCGCGCTCGGGATGTGAAAAAGCGAAAAGCGTCGTAGTGCGTGCAGCGGATTTGCAGCGAATCAACAACTCGACCGATTTCTGCGGTGGTCACACGCAGGGGCCAGGCCGGGTGCCGAATCGACTCTTCCTCGTAGACCATGGCCCATTCGTGAAGACCGAAGCAACCGAAGGCGCCCATTTTATCAGCTGTGCGTCCAAGCATGTTACCGATCCATCCGATGGACTGGATGCGCGTCGCCGTGAGCTGGGACACCCCAACGGTGACGCCATCCTGCGTCTCTTGGTAGTCCTTGCAAGAGAGAAACTCGCGGGCTGTTTCGCCCTGCAGCTCGACACCGATGCCGGCATGCCAGCGCAGAAGCTTGGCGGGACGATACGGGTAATATTCGAAGAGGAAGTCTTGCACCGGATCGCGTTCATGCCGAGCCGCCCGCTCGAGGCGTGGTTCAACCCATCTGCGCACCCTGGCTTCATGCTTGCTGCGACGCTCGTGCCAGTCGTTTTCTACCAGAGAAATCATCCTTTTATGGTTCCATGCATGGCCAAGCACGAACGACAATGCTCGCCCTCATTTTCCGAGCACAATATTTACCAACTTGTCGCGCACGATGATAGTCTTGAGCACCGGCTTGCCAGCGACAGCGTCCCGGATCTTCGATGTAGCCAGCGCGGCCGCTTCCAATTCGGAATCAGACGCCTCCTTTCTCGCGAGCATGCGATCGCGCACCTTGCCGTTGATCTGCACGGCATATTCGACTTCATCCACGATCAGGAGATCTTCGTCGTAGAATGGCCAAGACTGCACAGACGCGCGGCCATGAAATCCGGTAAACTTCTCTCCGAGACGTTCCCAGAGCTCTTCGCTCACATGGGGAGCGAAGGGCGAGAGCAGCGTAAGCAGGATCCGCAACCCGGCAACCGGGCGAGGCCTGGAGTTAACAAACTCATTCGTCAAAATCATCATTTGGGAGATGGCTGTGTTGAAAGCTAAGCTTTCAATGTCCTCAGTGACCTTTTTGATGGTTGCGTGGACGAGTCGGAGTTGCCGGGAAGTAAGTTCGACATCGGCGAGTTCATGAGAGAGCCTCCAGTTGCCTTCCTGAGTTTCTTCCATAACTAGCCGCCACACGCGTCCGAGGAAGCGATAAACACCTTCGACACCCTTCATGCTCCAGGGCTTCATTTGCTCCAATGGGCCCATGAACATTTCATAGAGCCGCAGGGAATCTGCGCCATACTCCACGATCACGTTTTCGGGATTCACCACATTACCCCTGCTTTTTGACATCTTCTGATTGTCCGGACCCAGAATGATTCCTTGATTGACGAGGCGCTTGAATGGTTCGGAGGTGGAGAGATATCCTAAGTCGAAAAGAACCTTGTGCCAGAACCGAGCGTAGAGCAGGTGCAGGACGGCATGCTCAGTTCCGCCGACATAAAGGTCGACGCCTCCGCACGGCTTTTGTTCCGGAGGAGCAGGTGCCGCGCTCCCTGTCATCCAGTAGCCTTCGGCCCGTTCGCCGACAAAGCGCGCGGAGTTCCAGGGATCGCAGAAGCGTAGGTAGTACCAGCACGAGCCGGCCCACTGCGGCATGGTATTCGTTTCGCGCACAACCGAGTCGGAATAGTTTACCCACTCGCGAGCCTTGCTTAGCGGCGGCTCTGGCGTGCCGGTAGGCTTGAAATCTTCCATTGAGGGTTGAACCACGGGAAGTTCGCTTTCGTCAAGAGCGCGATGTGCGCCATTTTCCCAAACAATCGGAAAGGGTTCACCCCAGTAGCGCTGGCGCGAAAACAGCCAATCGCGAAGCTTATAGTTGACAGTTCCCCGGCCCAACCCCTGCTGCTCGAGCCAAGCCACGATCTTAGTCTTCGCCTGAGCTGTGGGCAGTCCATTCAGAAGGGCGGAGTTGACGGCGATGCCTTCTCCAGTAAAGGCCGCCTGCAACGGAACGTCAGCACCTTCTGTTGTCCGGTTGTCTCCAGCTTCCTGAACGACGCGCCGGATCTCCAATCCGAATTCCTTGGCGACTCAAAATCCCTTTCGTCGTGTGCCGGCACCGCCATGATCGCGCCGGTTCCGTAACTCATCAGCACGTAGTCCGCGATCCAAATGGGAATTCTTTCCTCGTTTACCGGATTGATTGCATATGCGCCGGTAAAGACACCAGTTTTCTCTTTGGTCAATTCGGTGCGCTCCAAGTCGGACTTCGCGCCGACCTCGCGTTGATACCTTCCCACGCCTGGCCTTTGCTCGGAGGTTGTGATTTCACGGACCAACGGGTGCTCGGGCGAGAGCACCATGTAGGTGGCGCCGAAAAGTGTGTCCGGTCGCGTCGTAAATACTTCCAAGTCCCTGCCGGCGTTTGCGAGCCTGAACTTCACCGCGGCGCCTTCGCTCCGGCCGATCCAGTTCCGTTGCAGCAACTTGATACCGTGTGGCCAGTCAAGTCCTTCGAGTTCATTGATCAGCCGCTCTGCATACGAGGTAATGCCAAGCATCCACTGCCGCATCGGTCGTCGTTCGACCGGGTGCCCTCCGATTTCGCTCTTGCCATCGATAACTTCCTCATTGGCGAGAACTGTCCCAAGCGCCGGGCACCAGTTTACCGGCATCTCAGCGACGTAGGCGAGCCGAACGCTGTCCGGGTTTCCGCCTCGATAGGTTTCGATCGGCTCTGCTTTCTGGGCCTGCGGATTAAACCACGAACGATAGAGCTTGAGAAAGATCCATTGGGTCCATCGGAGATAGTCCGGCTCGGTTGTGCTGAATTCGCGCGTCCAATCGTAAGTGAAGCCGATCGATTGAAGTTGCGCTCGAAATCGGGCGATGTTGCGCTCGGTGGTGATTTGAGGGTGTTGTCCGGTCTTAATGGCAAATTGTTCTGCCGGGAGTCCGAAAGCGTCCCACCCCATCGGATGCAGAACGTTGAAGCCGCGCATCCGCTTATAGCGAGCGAGAATGTCGGTGGCGGTGTATCCTTCCACATGGCCCACGTGCAGCCCCTCGCCGCTCGGATAAGGAAACATGTCGAGCACGTAGTACTTGGGCTTTGCTGCATCGAAATCAGCGTCTCCTGGATTGGGCGCGCGGAACGCTCGGTCGGCCAGCCAGCGTGACTGCCACTTGGCTTCGAAATCGAAAAACGGAAATTGCTTGCGTTGGGATGCCATGGGCGGGCGATACAGGACATGATGGCTTAGTCGCGCAGTCAAGATCCCGTAGGGTCAAACAATGGATTTCTTAGGCAGGATGCCGGCGCAATCCGAGGGCAAGACTCTGAACCGCTCTAACGATCCAGAAGGGGAGATTGACAGCGTAGAGCAAGAAAATCCACTGGTGCTGAGGAAAGCCGAGGTTCATGGTCACCTCAACGAGTGCGTGCATAGCGATGACCACCAGGCCGACGAGCAGCAGCCAGACGCGACCGAAAAGCATAAGAAAGGTGAGCAGTTCCACAATCAATCCGGGCGCATAGACGAGCATGCAGAGCCAGGCATGTTGGGTGCAGAGTTCGTTGAGCGTCCCTCCCCAGCCGAGATCCCGATTCTGTAGGGTTGTATAATAATGCTGGGCCTGAATCTTGGCATATTGCATAGGCATATACTGGCTATTCCAGATCCAGGCACCGTCGCTCTGAATGAGTTTGGTGAGCGCACAGAGAACATAATTTCCTGCGAGAACCTGCAGAGTCACTCGCGTGGTGAAAGAGTGCAACGAGGCTGGGGAACGTGTCCAAGCCTCCAGCCGGTCTGGTCCGAGTGCGGCCCAAAGCCAGGCGGCGATCGCCTGGCCGAGCAGCATAAGTGTCATCACTTGGTAGTAGTGGCTGATGGAACCCAACGAATTCTGCAAAGTTCCAGTCACCAGGTAGCAAAGGAACAGCACGGCGGAGGAGAGCGGAAAGGCGAAGCCCGTGATGTAAAGGGCTGCGGCCGCATTCAGAAGGATTGTGATCAACGAGTACGCCCCGGGGTCGAGAACCCAAGTGAAATCGATCCAATTAGCCAAGCCGTTCGGAAAGCGAAGCTCGGCGCCGGGAGCTGGCAGAGACCCGAGAGACGGAAAGCGAGTCAGAAGGAGCATGGCAAAGCCTGCTCGCATGATTGCCGTTTCCCACCAGGCGAAATCGAGGCGAGGAACGATCTCCGTAAGAGCACGCTTGTCCATAGCCGCGCTCACCTAGAGGGCTTCCTTGAGGAGTTGGTCGCCGCCAGAGGCCGGCGTGTAAGGTATGCCCTCAAAACCGATCGTCGCTACGGTCCGTTCCGTGACTCTGATCTGGCGATTGTCCTCCATTCTCAGCCGAGCGCTGACCAGGCCGAGGCCGTTTGCGGATTTTCGCTCATCGGGAGACACTCGCTGCGCGAGCCGTTTCAAGAGGTGCGTTGCGGCATCCCGCTCAATCTCGGCAGGGGTTTTCATCGCCTTAGTAGCTTTCACACGGTTGAGCTCCGTTCGCAGCTCTCGCTCAAACTGGCGTCGCAGTC
>DATLIT010000117.1:0-4113 GCA_035539295.1 Terrimicrobiaceae bacterium
ATGCACTCGACGCAGCTTTGAGGAAGGCCCTTAAACCATTCTATGATTGGACTGACGATGTTCGGCTGGTTGATTACAAGGTGCGGATTATTGACAGCGCGCGCGGAACCGCCGCTCGCACGCGGGTCTTAATTGTATCAAGCAACGGTCGTGACACCTGGGGCACAGTGGGAGTGTCTGACAACATCATCGAAGCGAGCTGGCGCGCCCTGGTCGATAGTTTCGAACTCTACGCATTGAAAGATCTGGAGAACGCTCCGACCTGATTCGTTGCAGAAATTGGACCGCGACGGCGTTGCGGTGGTCGGCACGAGCGAGCGCATCAAAATTTGTTGGCGGTTTGTTAAGCGCTTGTAGAATTGGCTGGGCGCTTGAGACAGGCGCCCCTACAACTCGTCTAGGTCGTATACGTCGATTCCTATACGGCAATGCTGGGGACGATGACTAGAAGAGAGGAAGAAGCAAACCATGTATGAAACTATACGACGATACGACGGGGTGACCAATGCCAGTGAGGCCATTCGGCGCGTGAACGAAGGGTTCATCCAGATCATCAGCGAGATTCCCGGTTTCGCCGCCTACTACTTTGTTGATGCCGGTGGCGGGGTGATGATCTCGGTGAGTGTGTTTCAGGATCGAGCAAGCGCTGAGGAATCTAACGCCAGAGCTTCGGACTACGTGCGGGAGAATCTCGTCTCGGTCCTCCCGAATCCTCCCCAGATTAGCGCCGGAGAGGTTGTCGCGCATACGGCGAAATAGGTTTTACCTGAAGGAAGTTGGTAGCGGGCGATGGTCGCTTCCACGCTGTCACGCGCCATGTTGGTGCGGAAGCGCCTGGAGGTTTGCAGCATTTCCGACCTCGAAATTAGGAGGCGGCGCAGCGTTATAGCGGATTTATCGGGTGAGCGAGCATCTCTCACGTTGTGGGGTTGCAGCCTTCCTGCTCGTGGCGCACTTTCTTTCTGGGTGCGTAGACCATTATCTTGTGCACTCGCGCCGACCACCTCCGGGTGCACAACGCTGGAGGGAGGTGGTGACAATCGAGACGTTACGCATACGTCTGGAATGGGTGCGACCAGCAAAGCTCGGTCCACTCCCGGTGGTAATTGTTCACCCGGAGGCGGGATACCGGGCTGCAGATATGCGTGGAATCCTCAACGACCTGGCTGCGGCAGGATATCTCGCGGTTGCAGCGGACTATCACAGCGCCGGAAAGGTAATCGCTGGCGGCAGAGCCTCTTTCCGTGGCAGGATCCGGACGATCCCAAACTGGTGATAGATCGGGTTCGCGCACATCCTGACGTGAATCGAGAGCGTATCGGCCTCCTGGGCTTCTCACAGGGCGGCGTATTCAGCTTGCTCATCGCTGCGTATAGCGGGCGCGCGGCGGCGGTCGTGGCCTATTACCCGGTGACTGACTTTGAACGCTGGTTGAAAGCACCGGACGCAGAGCTTGGGCGTCGACTTGTCTTTGGAATAATCCGGATTGGCTTTCGTCGAGCCATTAACGTGAAGAGTGACAAAGAGCTGCAGACGCTCCTACGGCGAGCTTCGCCATTCTGGCAAGCGACATCCATCAGAGCTCCTGTGCTGCTCGTGCACGGGGACCGTGACGGATCGGCCGAGATCGACGAGTCGCGGCGCCTCGCGCGGCGGTTAGCCGAACTCAACAGGCCTGTCGAACTTCTTGTAGTCCGTGGCGGCAGTCACGTCTTCAACTTTCGAGATCGCACCCAAGCGGACCTGGCTTGGGCTGCGACTCTTCGCTTCCTCGATCGCCACTTGATGCCCGAACAATTTTCGCTTTTCCGTAGTAGCAGGCGAACGGGCTCGCGTAACGTCGGTCTCGCCGCGTGGACGAAGTCCGATACACAATCGCTCTAGGGTCACTCGCGGCGAGTACGCCGGCGCGCCTCTCTCAGCCGGATTCAGCTCACGTCACGATCTTCTCCTCTCAGCGACAACTCCTGGCGCAAGCCGTCCTCTCCACGTGCCATGGCCCAGCGATGGTTCCACCGAAAGAGCGGCTTGAGGAGAAAGGAACAGTATCTCAACAGCGGCTTCTCGGCGCGCAATCGCCAGTCAAAGGATATCTTCAAGTCGTTGGCGCGTTCCGTGAACGTCCAGATGCCCCGTCCGACGAAATCACCGGTTGCTTCGACGGTGAAGCTATGGGGTCGGCGGGTTTGAACGATCCGCGCATCCCACCGAAGCCGGTAGGGCAACTTGCCACGCGTTAAGAGTCGATAGCTTTGGCCAATCTTATCCTCTTCGTCGGGCGTCAAAGGCGTTGCCGCGAGATAAACATCGGGCCACCAGCGAAGATAGCCGGGGATATCCGTCAGAATCTCATAGACATCTTCGGCACTGCCTTTGATCCGCCAGTTAGTCAGAAAAACGTAGTCGTTCGCTGGCACAGTGCGGGTAGAAGCTAATACTGAGAGGTTGAAGCTACCCGGCTTGGACCGCTTGCCAGAGAGCGTCTTCGCGATAGAAGCGCGCGTAAAAGTCCGGATCGAGTCGATGGGCTTGGAAAGCGAGCACGGTCCTGAAAGGACCTCCGCAAACCGGAAATCTCCCATAGCGCTCATACACGTAGCGGCAGTAGGCAATGGTTGCCTCGATGGCCTTCGACGAGTAGGAGGGAATCCCGGCCTGAACCGCCGCAGCATCGCGCCAGCCGGTCACTGCGCCTCCATCACGAAACGTTCCGCGCCCCTCCGCGTATTTATAGTCAAGAAACGCCAACACTGCCTCTTCCATGTCCCGATAGTAGGGTGGACAAAATGGCTTGAGCAGCACGTTGCCGTTGTGTTCAAGGCCGATCGGCGTAGGGACCTGAATGCCCGGCGATCCGCCAGGGCCCAGGCCGATGAGTTTTTGGAAGGGGATGTTTTCCGTGCGAAATCCCAAGGCAATCGGCCAGATGAACGGATGCGCGGCAAAGTGCGGGAAGCCTCCCAGCCCCAAGGCGGCGCACATCAATCCGAGGTTTTGATGGATGGCGCCTTGCTCGATCGCAACGAACTCACAGATCCAAGTCTCGATAGAGCTCACCGTCAGTAGGCGTCCAGTAGCCGGATCATCGCAAAGTGATCCGCCCACGCTACGGCCAAACTGCGCCACACCTGCGGGCTCGTGGCCGTTGCGGTCGTCCAGCACAAACATGGCGAAATCCTCATCAAAAATCGAAAGCATGACGTTGATGTAAAGGGCGGTCAGCTCGGCGACAGGGAGGAAGTAGGTCGTCCCGGGAACGTTGGCCATCCACTTGTTAAACGGAGCCACGAACGGCACTTGACAAGGGACATTCAAACGATGATCGGCGATCTCGAGGCGGGCTTTGTGGTAGAGAGGCACGAGTTCCTTTTTCCGGGCTGCTTCCATAAGCTCGGGAATCTCCTGTCGCGAGTAGTCCTGTGGTCGCTTGAGCATCCAGGTGCCGGAGTCGTTCAGGACGAAGACAGCACAATCGTGCATGGCGTCACCACTGGCGATCGTTCGGCCAATAAAATGCGTCATTATATTTCCGCCACTCGCTTCGGGTGTTGCAGAACGCCCATAAGGCAGTTCAGCAAGGGCGTAGCCAGTCACCCCGCAAGCGGCGAACGCCAGTGCAGCTTCCTGTTCCTCGGTGAGCGGGTTCGGTGCGTGTTGACTTCGAAATGCGAGTGGACCAGTTGGCAGTTTCATGCCCTGCGCGAATCGCCGCGACCTGCG
Source organism: Terrimicrobiaceae bacterium (assembly GCA_035539295.1). Classification (GTDB taxonomy): domain Bacteria; phylum Verrucomicrobiota; class Verrucomicrobiia; order Chthoniobacterales; family Terrimicrobiaceae; genus DASTFP01. The sequence goes on from DATLIT010000117.1 coordinate 3,721, forward strand.
GGCAAGCATCGCATCGATGAGCGAGATGGCCTCCGGCGTATTGGGCTGCCTATTCATTTAGAGCCAGCGCTCGCTATCGCATCTCTTTAATCTTGGCCCCGCTCTCAAGAGGGGAACTGCGAAATTCCCGTCGACTTCCGGAGCCTCCCGGCTCCGTGATTTTCAGGCGTTCTTTCGGCGTAGTACGCCCTCCAAGTGCGACGGGCAACTCGAGTGGCAATCACCGTCACGGCGAGAGTCGCCGCGAGCCCGACTCCGTAGAACGCCCAGGTGAGGGGATCATGCGGGCTCACGCCGGCGCTCGTGCGCACTGCCTTGCCGACAATCGCGCCCACGTAGGTGTAAGCCGCGCTTGGAGGAAGGAAACCGACAAACGATGCTAGGGTGAACCTC
>DATLIT010000118.1:0-4272 GCA_035539295.1 Terrimicrobiaceae bacterium
GACCGGGCGCGTGCCCGCAGTCTCCTGCCTGCAGGATGTTTCCTGGAGGTGTATGTCGATGCGCCGCTATCTGTTTGTGAGGCACGGGATGTCAAAGGACTTTATCGACGTGCGCGAGCCAATCAGATTCCAAATTTTACCGGAATCTCTTCCGTCTATGAACCGCCCGGGTCGCCTGACTTGGAGGTGCGCACTGACCTCTTGAGCGTGGAAGAATCCATCGCCAAAGTCCTGAATGTCGTGCGCGAGCGGGTTTTCTCGCTTCGCGAGAAGGAAATGTCGAGCGATGGCGCCACCTCTCGTCCTTCAGCGGATCAGCACCTCTCGAGGTCGACTACTTAGAAGTGGTCGTCTCCGGAACCTTGATCGGGGTATTCTTCCGCATCTGCTCTTTGCCATAGGAAATTGAGGGTAGCGTACAGTTTCATCAGCATGCCGGTCGGCGGAGCCGAGGATTTCGCTGCGGTGGTTTCGCGCTACCTTCCAGCGCCATTCCATCCGGTTTTCCTGTGCTTGCGAGATCTTGGAGTGCTCGGCAACGAATTGCGTGGCGCCGGTCGCGAGGTTCACCTTGTTCCGGTCGCACCGGGGAAGCACTGGAATGCGGCCGGGACTGTTCGGCTTGCTCGGTGGTTTCGGAGCCAACGAATTGAGCTTGTGCATTCGCAGACCTACAACAGCCACACCTACGCGGTTCCCGCGGCCCGCCTGGCTGGCGTAGGATGCCTTCTTCATCAACAAAAGACGTTCGAACGCTTAAAGCCCCATCGCATGCTGATCATGCGCTTGCTCGTGCGTTACGCTCATCGAGTGGTTGCCCTCTCGGAAGAGACGCAGCGGGACCTGATTGCCGCCTTCCATCTTCCGCCCGAGCGAACCGCAGTAATTCCCAATGTGATTGATCCGGCGGAGTTTTTCCCCATTGCCGACCGAACAGCATTAAGAAACCAGTTGGGAATAGATCCAGATGCATTCATCATTGGGTCGATCGCCTCGTTGAATGCTGTTAAGAACCACGCCGCCACCCTTCAAGTTCTCCGCCGACTCAGGGATGAGGGACTTTCCTTTGAGGCCTATTTCTTTGGAGAGGGGAAGGAGAGAGCCTTTCTTGAATCGGTCCGCCGAAATCTAACGCTCGAAGGGATCGTTCACATGCCGGGTAACAAACGTCCCGTCGCACCGTGGCTGCAGGCGCTTGATCTGGTTGTCCATCCCTCGTATTCGGAAGGAAAGCCGCTCGCCTTGCTCCAAGCGATCGGCTGTCGAATTCCGATCATTGCTAGTCGTATTGAAGGGAACACGGCCGTGCTCGGCGAGAAACATCCGGGTTTATTTTCCCCAGACGTGAGCGAAGAATACCGTTCGCTCGTGCGGCGTGGCATCCGTGAAGATGCATTCAGAAATGAATTGGTCGCCGCTCAGGATGGCCTCTTGAAAGACTTGCCAACCGCTCCCCGCATCGCCGAGGAGCTCGCTCGCCTTTACGCGCAAATTACTTCGAAATCCTAATGGTTAAGCATTTTCGGATCGCCTTCTTCACTCCCTCATTCCTTCCAAAGTGCTCCGGGGCCGAAATCTTTCACCACAATCTGGCCTTACGGCTGGTCGAGGCGGGCCACCACGTTGCCGTCATTCTCCCCAGACGGTACCTCCATGAGCTGGCGGGGCTGTCAGACAAACTCAAGTACGATCTGATTCCGTATCCTGCGAATACGTGGAGTTATTTCAAGCGCTCTCCCGGGTTCGCCCTGCTTATTAATCGACTTGCACTAGCTCGCCTCCAGCGAAAGCATCGTTTCGATCTCTGGCACGGCGTCGTTACATATCCAACCGGAGTGTGCCTGGTAAATTGGCAAGAGCACGCGGCCGCGAAAGGCAAGTCGACTCCTTACCTGGTCCGGAGCGTGGGAGATGATGTCCTCGTCGCTGGCCAGGAAGTGGGCCTGCGAAGAGATTCCCAAGTCGAAAAGCTAATACGAGGCACGATCCCTCAGGTTCGCATGATGATCGCTCTCTCAGAAACAATGCGGCTTGAGTACCTACGGATCGGAGTGCCTCCCGAAAGGCTGGCTACCATCCCCAATGCTGTCAATCTTGCCCGTTTTCATGAGCCGACCAATCGTGAAGAAACGCGTGCCTTCTACGGTTTGGCTCGGAACGGCTTCGTTTTTCTCGCCGTGGGTCGAAACCATCCCCAAAAAGACTATCCGACACTGCTCGATGCAATACTCCAACTACGCCGAGTGCACAACCGACCGTTCCAGCTTCTGATCGCAGGGCGAGATGCGCACAAACTTGAACCGGAAGTGAGTCGTCGCGGACTGCAGGAGACAGTTCGCCTGGCCGAAGTTGGCGTTTCCAAATCTGCGCCGCTGAATGCCTTCCCCCCGGAGCTACCCACCGCCGCAATGATCGATCTGTATCGCGCGGCAGACGCTTTCGTGATGAGTTCGCTGCTGGAAGGCTTCAGCTCAGCCCTCTTGGAGGCGATGGCGGCCGCCCTTCCGGTGATCGTGACTGATTCGCCCGGGTGCGCGGAGTTTGTCCGAGAAGAAGATTCTGGTTTGATTGTTCCGCCGCGTGATTCCGCGAGCCTTGCGCAAGCCATGGCTATGCTTATGCAGGATGGACAAATGAGAAGACAGCTTTCCGTGCGGTCGTCCCAGCGAGCAGCCCGGTTCGACTGGCCGAGGGTGCTGGATCGCTATTTGCACATCTATGACCAGTTGGTTGAAACTCAAAACCGGCGCTGCCCTCGCGAGTAGGTTCAACACGGCAGTGAAGCCTCAAGTTCTAACGAGCGATCTTCGGGCAAAGCTTAGCTCCGTGCGCGTCGCTAACTCTGACGCCAATCTGCGCAACTTTCCCGATTTCCTTATTCTCGGACCGCAACGGACCGGGACAACGTGGCTTTTTCATAACCTCAAGGGTCATCCGGAAATTTTCCTTCCCAAAGAAAAGGAGCTTTACTACTTCAGCACGTTGGGCACGCCCAACCACCGGCGTTTTCGTTTTCCCTATCTCGAGGGCTACCTTCACGCCATGACGGATTCCCCGAGGAGCAAGTTGAAAAGGCACTACGACAGCCTTCGCAAAGTGGGACGCCTCTACCATCCAAGCATTCGTGGTGAAGCGACGGCGTCCTATGCGGCTCTGCCAAAGGAGGTCATTCGAGACATCGCCACGCTCAATCCGGAGATCAAGGCTATCCTGATGATCCGGGACCCCATTGACCGGGCGTGGTCGCACGCCCGAAAGGATCTATTGACGGCCGGACGTCCGGCCGATGATCTCGATCCTGACGCGCTCTCCCGGCTGCTCTTTAAAGATGAGCAGCGCGAACTGGCGCTGTATCGCACATTGATAGAAAACTGGCGGAGCCACTTGCAACCGGGCCATCTTTTCGTTGGAGTGTTCGATAGCATTGCTTCCGACCCTGAACGTCTCCTGGCCGCTCTTCATGGCTTTCTCGGCGTCGCGTCAGGGAAACGATATTTCGGTCGCCTGTTGCGCCATCGCATCAATCCGGCTCCTCCAGCGACAATTCCGCCCGAGATTGGGAATCGCGTGCGCGAGATGCTGCGACAGGAATGCGAAGACTACGGCCAGTTGCTAAAGGAAATCACCGCTGCGGGAGAGGTGTTTCGCTGTTACTAAGACAATAACTTAGCGCATGAGGAGTCTGTAGGCTTGCCAGCCTCTCTCGATAATGCTCCCAAGTAAAGTTCTCCCTGACGCGCTGGCGGCCGTTTGCTCCCATAAGCCTAAGCTTTTCCGGATTATTGTAAAAATCCAGAATCGCCTCGGCTAAAGCATCAGGATCGTTGGGTGGAATGATTTTGCCGTTGTAGCCGTCCACCACGACATCGCCTGCCTCACGCGTGCTAATCTGCGCAAGTCCGCAGGCGGCGGCTTCGTAATTCACCTTGGCACTGCCCTCCGATTCCGAGGGGAAAACAAACGCTGTCGATTTGCCAAGCTCAGCGGCGACATCCTCCACAAATCCCGTGAGTTTGACAGTTGGACTGTGGAATTCCTTTACATAGGGCTCCAATTCCGCAGTGAGACCGCCAACGATCACGAGCTCGGCGTTTTTGAGATTTAGGGTCTTCCAAACCTGGAGCAGGTGATGGACGCCCTTTCGCTTGATGAGAGATCCAACGAAAATGAGTCGAAAATGATCAGGAGGGATTCCCAGCGGGTTTTCTTCTATGTTGACGCCTTGGGCAAGGTAAAACAGCCTGCGTTCGTCAAAACCGACATCTAAGAACG
>DATLIT010000119.1:0-9663 GCA_035539295.1 Terrimicrobiaceae bacterium
ATGATCTTTGGCATAAATAAAAGAGCGCTGAGTTAAAGAACCGTCACAAAGCCGGGGTTACGGCTCGAGAAACGACGTATGGTGCGCCAGAGGTGGGTAGAATGGCAAGGGGCCTCGTACCTCCAGCGCCCAAACCTAGCGCCTTCGTTTTGTAGTTTTAGTTCTTGGGCGGCCAAAGTACTCCTTTCAGCTCTGCGGGAAGCTGAGTGGGCTCGACAGGATAGATCTGATTCATGTCGATCTGCCCCGAGTCAAATTCCTTGTCCGGCGCTCCGACAATAAGCCAGAGAACCTCGGCGTCTGAATCATTAAATACCTGCCGCAAAACCGACGGTCCGACGAGAACACCGCCATAGCGCGGGATGGTGAGAGCCTCTTCGCCAACCCGCATGCGTCCGATTCCCTCCAAAACGAAATAGAATTCCTCCGCACGGACATGCTTATGGAGCGTATTCGCACTTTTCGGTGGTAGGCGCCAGAGTCGCGCTCCCAAAATTTCGCTGCCGGTGCGTTCAAGATAGTCCGCATTGGGAATGCGCATCAGATTCGATGGCCGCCAGGAGAGGTCGCCTGGCGTGATCAACTGATAGCCCTCGATTGGTTTCATACTTTGCCGGAAGATGACAGATGAGACACCGAGGCAGATGGACTGAGCTATCTGAGTTGCCTGGACTGCTTGCTAAGCTCTTTCCTCACGAGTGAAAGAAGACTAGCTGGACCGGGCGATTGCCTCTACCTCCACGAGCGTAGCTTTTGAGGCGAGAGAGGCGACACCAATCCCGGTGACCGCAGGGCGTGAGTTGCCGAGAAAACTAGCCAGGATAGGCACTATCGATTCCATATGCTCCTCGAGTTCGCCGCGCACATACACGCGTACCTGCAAAAGTGTCTCCACGCTTGCACCGGACGCGTGGAGTGCGATCTTCAACTTCTCCAGAGCGCGGGCGAGCTGATCGGAAACGGAATCACTCGATACTTGGTGCTGGTGGTTCCAATCAACCTGCCCGGAAATGAAAACCAACCCGCTTCCTAGATCAACGACTGCCTGCGACATCCCAACTCCGGCGCCGTCATACAAAGTTTCAGGATTCACTAGTTTCTTTTGCATTTGATTACTGTTCTCCGTGCCGATGGCGCCTAACAAGAAAGATCAGACACCGGCGGAATCCCAGGTCGCCTGCACCGCTTGTTCGGAGTTGGTAACGCCGTTAGGGCACGATCTCGTTCTCTTTCAATCTGCGGGGAGCGTCGGGATCGTGCGCGGGTAAGACAATCGTCGGCTCCAACCTGGCGAATTCCCTGCTTTTCTGAATCGTCTCGAGTGAGTGCGCGGGATTGTTCGTGACCCCGTCAGTCCGTCCGGCCAGCATGTCTTCAAGAGTATATCCGGCGTCACCGGAGAAGAGGTAGGTGATAGCCTCGGCTCTGGCGACGACAGCGGAGTGCCCGACATAATGCCCGGGTGCAGGAATCATGAAAATCCTTTCATCCTTTGTAATGGGATGTGAACTGGGGAAAGAACCCACCGGCGGGCCCTCGAAGTCGATCAGTTCAGGACGGAACCAGATCGGCCATCGTTACGCGAGGCACCCCATCATTTTGCCTTTCAATGCTCTGGACTCCCGCCAGCCTTCGCGACGCGACAATTTGCTTCGAGGGAATGGTGCAGGCCCGCCCGTGTGGTCGTGGGGGTAATGGGTGAGAATGACCGCGGAAATATCGTTGGGATGTATCAAGTCCCAATTGACACAACCGCGGGCCAATCTCCTCATGGGGAGCAACCCTGATACTCACTGTTTGGTGAAAAATGGATTCCATAAGGGCAGATAGCCCGGGCTGGAGTTTTCTGCGCTATCACCAGTATCTACAATGAATCGGCCTTCGGGATGTTCAATCATCCAGGCGAAGATCTCCAAAGGGCCCATTCAACGTTTGTCGCGGAAGATGTCGAGCTTGCGCTGAAAAGGCGAGCGACCTTCACCTCCACATTTTTGTGCGGATTTCATCCAAGCTTTTCCGGTGGCGAGTCGTCGCCATGATGCCTCCAAATTCCGAATGCGGTCTAACGTTGTCTAGGTGGACTAAAGTTGTTTTATATCGGCAATCGTAGGGAGTCGGCTCGTTTGTTTCACCGATAAGTGGGGGCGCGGCCTTTCGTCCAGCAGAGAGAAGTTCTGGGCGGCCAGGTGTGATCCGACATCAGGAGATTACTGCTGACTTGGTGGTGTGCGGCAATAAGAGTTGCAAACAGAGACAAGGCGCTCGCGACTCTCTGTTCTGATGGCGTCAGGAGACGCCTCACTGGACACGTGGGATTCGCCTAGGCGAATGTGCTCCCCTGCAATCTGTGGATGAAATGGGTTAGGACCGATCGTCGGCCGCGGAGGCTCTCAGCTCGCCGTCGCTCCGCACATGCCGAACTCGGCGACAGGCGTGTTGCCTTTGAGCCATTCAATCATATTTAGGACGAGGTAATTCCAGTTTTGGAAACCGCGGTTGAGGATCGGTTCGCCGTTCTCGGGCTGATAGTATTCGTGCAGCGCCCCGAAGCGTTCGAGGTCGCGGCCGAAGAGGTGGACGGTCTTGGCCGCTAATTCTTCGGCTTCGTTGCGGAAGTCGTAATTGACCAATCCACGCCAGACCATGTAGTTCGAGACGCCCCAGATCGGTCCGAGCCAGGACGAGGGATTTCCGGTGGCGCGGAGATTGTACATCTTCTCCATGCGCGAAAGGGTGCGGATGCCGAAAGGCGCGTTGAAGGTCCTGGTGTCGTGGAAATGTTCCTGCACGATGCGGTGCGCTTGTTCCGGTGTGGCAATTCCCACCCAGAGAGCAAGGAATCCTGACCAGACGCCAATGCGCTGGATCAGGCACGGCCAGTCACGCGGCATTCCTTGATGCAGGCCGAAGGTGCGCTTCGACTCAACGGGAAGCAGGTTGAGATCGACACTATAGTAGAAGCCGTCGCGCTCATCCCAGCAATACTCGTGGATCGCGGCGAGGAGGTCTTGGCTGTCCTTGCGATAATGCTCGGCAACTTCATCCAAGCCAAGCTGTCGGCAGAGATAGACCATCGCTTCGAGCTCTTTGGACATAAGCGTATTGAGGTATATGGAACCGGAGCTGCGCGGCGGGCGATAGTAAGTGCAGGGATCGTTGTCCACGCCGATCGAGAGGTCGTTTTGCCAAAAGTAGAGTCCGCAGGAATGTCTATGATGGTTGCGATAGTTGTTGAGGAAAGTCTGGAGGAAATAGAACTTCGATCGCAGCCATTCCGCGTCGCCCCCGTCAGCCTCGATGAGGAACGCGGCGTGTTGGGCCAGGCACGGCTTGCGCATGTTTTCCTCATAGACATGCTCAGGCTTCGGAAAACCGTCGCGCCCGGAGAGGATGGGAATCCAACCATCCATGCCGCCAAATTCGAGAAAGTTGAGGACGCAGCCGCGCTCGTAGGGTCTGGCCCGATCGGCTTCTGCGTTACTCGCGACTTTGGCAAGAATTTGTCGGAGGGCGACGTTGCTCAGCCAGGAGTCCCAATCCCAGAGAACGTCTGCATACTGGTCGCTGCCGGGTGTCAAAAACGGATGCTTGAGAGCTCCGCCGGGTTCACGGAACATCCCCGCATAGTCCGACGTCAGCTTCTCTTCGATCAAAGAAAAGTATTTCTCGGCAGGCCTGGTCATGCTCGGGCGCCCAATATGGACGGGGCGAACTGAGATGCAATTCCTTTGCGGAGCTTCGGTCCGCTACTTGCCTCGTCAGAGTTGCGCTGGTAGATACGGAAAATTTTGCTGTCTATGCGCTGCAATCATCTCCTCTACGGCTGGCTTCTCTGCTGGCTGCTCGCGGGCTGCGGAGGAACCGAGGAAACGACTCCGGTTCGTTCCCGCTACGTCCGCGTGGACTGGCTCGGTTACGAAACGTTTGTGATCACCTCTTCAATTGGCAAGAAGGTGCTTACCAACCCGTATGCTCCAGGCACGACAGGGCGAGTTTTGCCGCGCGGACTGCGTCCTGATGTTCTCCTGGTCTCCAGCGAACAATCGGACGCCAACTTCGTCGATGCTTTCGACAACTCGCCGACCACTTTTCGCGGGGCGATCGGAATTGGGACGAACAATGCCGCTGGGCTACGCATTCGCGGCATACCAACATACAGCAATCCCGAGGCGGGTAGCGGCGAGTTCAATCTGATTTTCGCCTGGTCGCTGGAGGGAATGCGCTTCTGTTATCTGGGAAATATCCAGCGTGGGCTCACATCGGCGCAGGCGCAGCAGGTCGGACCGGTCGATATTTTGTTCATCCCGGTCGGCGTGCCCGCCGCGCTGACCGACGATGAGAGGCTGACGATTGTCAGGCAGTTGCGTCCACGCATGATCCTTCTGATGGGCCGCTCCGAAGCATTCGCCGGCTTTGTGAGCCGTTTCCCGAAAGTTTACCGTCCGCGCAAGGCGTCGATCTTGCTATCCAGGGAGATCCTGCCCCTCGACCAGATGGTAGTTGTCTTCTAGCTGGGCCAAACGGTGGATTCATGAAAGTTTTGATCATTGGTTCGGGTGGACGCGAGCACGCTCTTGCTTGGAAGCTTGCGCAGTCTCCCCGGGTGACAAAGGTATATTCGGCGCCGGGGAATGCAGGCACGGCGCGGCTTGGTGAGAATGTTGACATCGGTGTGGAAGAAATCCCGGCGCTGGCTGCCTTCGCAAAACGCGAAAACATTGGTCTCACGGTCGTCGGACCCGACGATGCCCTGGCCGCGGGCATTGTTGATATCTTTGAGAGCGAGGGATTGCGAATTCTCGGTCCCCGTGCGGAGGCGGCACGCCTGGAATCGTCGAAAATATTTGCCAAGGAATTCATGCGGCGGCACGGAATCCCGACCGCGGAATCGCGCGAGTTTTCCGACAGTCTGGAGGCACACGCCTGGTGTCGTAGCGCGAAGTATCCCCTGGTGGTTAAAGCGGATGGGTTGGCATTGGGCAAAGGCGTGGTTGTGGCAGAAAATCCCCTTGAAGCAGCCATGGCCATCCATCGAGCCATGGATCTCGGCGTCTTCGGAGACTCCGGCCGGAGGATTGTCATCGAGGAGTGCTTGCGGGGGGTGGAGTGCTCGATTCACGCGCTCGTCGATGAATCCGGCTATTGCCTTTTTCCGGATGCTAAGGATCACAAGCGTGCCTTCGATGGCAACCGAGGTCCGAATACAGGTGGCATGGGAACGGTTTCGCCGTCGGGAGCGCTCGATGCAACCCTTGCGGAGCGAGTGAAAAGCGAGGTCCTCGATCGCTTTGTCGCCGGAATTAAAGCAGAGAGCATCGGCTTTCGCGGCATGTTGTTTCCTGGATTGATGCTGACCGAGGATGGTCCCCAGGTTCTCGAGTTCAATTGCCGCTTCGGAGATCCCGAGGCCCAGGTGCTTCTCCGGCGGCTGCGCAGCGACTTGCTCGATCTGCTTGAAGCTTGCATTGACAACGCCGTCGCGCTGCAGCGTCCACAATGGGATGATCGGGCGGCAGTTTGCGTGGTTCTTGCCTCAGGCGGTTATCCGGGCACATACAAAAAGGGAAAGCCAATTGGTGGATTGGAAGAAGCTGAAAAGATTGTCGATGTGGTGCTCTTCCATGCCGGCACGAAACAGGATGGTGCGAGCGTCGTCACCAATGGAGGACGCGTGCTCGGCGTGACCGCACTCGGCTCCGATCGCGCTGGAGCCCGAAAACTTGCCTATGAGGCGGCGAACAGAATCCACTTTGACCAAATGCAACGCAGAGAGGACATTGGCGCTCCATGATTTTTCGCGCTCTCTTGATTTTCGCCGTTTCGGCAGCATCGCTCAGGGCCCAACAGGCCTCACCTTCTCCGGTACCGTCGCCCGAGGTGTCGCCGTCTCCGTCTCCATCTCCCGCCTCCTCGCCATCACCTTCGCCCTCGCCTAGTCCCACGCCGCAGGTGCAAACAATGCGCGAGCTTATCGATGAGATGAAGGATGAAGATGTGGAAAAGGCACTGCGGACATTTACCGAGGGTTTTTTCGATTCTTCAAAGGTCGATGAGAGGGAGCTCAGGCGAGCGACCTTGGAAGGACTCGTCAACCGACTGGCACCTGGTGCTGCCATCGTCAGCAACTCGGCAAAATCCGCTCCAACCGCACCAACTCCCTTCCTCGCAGAGATTCTGGACACGCACATCGCCTACATCCGGCCTGGTGCGCTCACCAAGGATACGCTGGCGCAATTCGACGCCGCCTTGGCCGGGTTTCCCCAGAGCCAGATCGATGCAGTCGTTCTCGACTTGCGCGGACTTTCAGAGGGCAGCGACTTCGAAGCTGCGGCAGAGTTCGCGCGTCGGTTCTGTCCCAAGGGCAAGCTGCTCTTCTCAATTCAGAAGCCGAGTGCGAAGCAGGAACGAATCTTTACCTCGAACCAGGACCCGACTTTTGAAGGTGTCCTCGTCGTCCTGACGGACTCAGACTCGGCGGGATCCGCGGAGGCGCTCGCCGGAACGCTACGCCTGAACGCCGGCGCAATGATCATCGGATCCGAGACAAGCGGCCAAGCCGTCGAGTTCGCTGAAGCTCCGATTAATGGCAACGCGATGCTGCGCGTCGCCATCGCTCAGGTTATCCTTCCCAACGCCGGCCCGATGTTTCCTGATGGCGTCAAGCCGGACGTCTCCATATGGCTCGCGCGCGATCTGCGCGATCAAATCTTTCGGGAAAGCAAGGAAGCAGGCGTGAGCCAATTTGTCTACGATCCTGAGCGCCGCAGGATGAACGAAGCCTCGCTCGTCGCGAACCTCAATCCAGAGATTGAAACCGTGCAGGCGGCGCAGCGAGATCGCGGCAAGGCTCCACCCATCCGCGATACCGTGCTGCAAAGAGCGGTGGATCTCGTCACTGCGATAAATTTTTACAAGACCAAGAAGCAGTAGCCCTGCTCGTCGCGTCGAGGGATTTTATCGCGCTGGCAGGATCCAATACAGCCCGAATCCGATCCAGAGGGGAATCGTGATCAAGCCAATGGCAGAAGTGCCGAGAACCACACGAAGTGCCGTCGGCATGTCTCCATGGTGCGCTTTGGCGACCACGATGGGAAAAATGGCCGCCGGCATGGCTGCTTGGATGACCAGCACGGACTTCAGGGCGACATCCAGTGGAGCAAAGCGCGTGAATGTCATGATTAGTGCGGGGAGAGCGAGGATGCGAACGGCGACGGATGCCGCGATCGTCCGCCGGCCGTGACGCACGGACTCCCAATTCACATAGTCGGCGATCAGCGCGCCACTGAGAAGCAGCCCGAGCGGAATTGCGCAGACCGCTAGCAAGTGGAAGGTCGTGGTAACAGACGGAGGAATCCACGTTTTTGCGCCGAGAGCGTTCAGGGCTAAGGCTGTCGGGATCGCGACGATCGGAGCATTGATCGCCCGCCGAAAACGTCCCTTTTCTGAATGGCCGGTGAGTTGTGCAACAGCGATACTCCAGAACGCCAGCTCGACACCGAGAAAAAAAGCGAAGAACACGCCCAAGGTCTCGCGATCGAAGAGAGCATGGCAGAGCGGAAGGGGATATAGCCGTAGTTGTGAAGGCAGGCTGTAAAGATAAAGGTCCTGGCGGCATTGCCTTCCGGAATTCGGAAGCACTTGACTCCGAATCGGGATACCAAGATCCCGAGCGCAATCGACGCAAAGCCGAGAATGGGAGGGAGAATCCAGTTCTTCGGATTGGCGAGCCCCTCGTTGCCAATGATGGTGTCAAATGCCAGGCAAGGCGCAAGCAAGGTCACGACAAGCCGAGTAAGCGAACGATCTGCTTCGCTCGAGAGAATGTCAATCTTCCGCATGGCATAGCCCAGGGCCATGACGATGAAGACGGGAGCGACGATCTGAAGGAGAAAGAAGAACTGCGCAATCACGCTTGGCGATCTCGGAAACGCTGGAGGCGATTAGCCGAAGACGAGATTGCAGATGATGACCGATGCAATCACACCGGTTAGATCAGCGATCAGGCCGGCGGCAACTGCATGGCGCGTCCTGCGAATCGCCACCGATCCGAAATAGACCGCAATAACATAGAAGGTCGTCTCGGTGCTGCCCATGATCGTAGCCCCCATTTTCGCGATCAAACTGTCGGCGCCGTGGGTCTTCACAAGTTCTGCGAAAATGCCATTTGCGCCGCTGCCGCTGAGTGGCCGCATCAGGACAAGGGGGAGCAATTCTGCCGGGAAGCGTAAGGGTTCGAAAACGGGCGAAAGAAGGCGCGCCAGCAGGTCGATCCCACCGGCCGCCCGAAACATGCCGATGGCAACCAGAATGGCCACAAGAAAGGGAATGATCCGAATGGCAACCTGAAACCCTTCCTTCGCTCCCTCGACGAATTCTTCGTAAACCGGAACCCGTCTGGCGGCGGCATACAGAGGAAACATCGTCAGGATGAACGGAATCGCCAGGAGAGAGATTGCCTCGACACTTCGCGCGACCCAATGCCGGCCGGTCCACTCCGGAGGAAAGGCAAAGGGAGTGGGAACGGCTAAAAACCTGCGGACCGCATTCGCCAGCGTCTCGAAACTTGCCGGGAAATACGCCATGGCCACAAAGAGCGCGCCAAACAACAGCAACATCAGGACGAGGAGGATCCGCCAAGCAGGGCGAAGCGGTGACACTTCGGCCGGATCGGCGGCGAGTTCATTCGACGCCGGCACGGTCTCCCTTGAACCCCCTTCGATCTTCGGAAGAGCGAACCACGACAGCTTTTCAAGCGATTTCACCGCGATAATTCCAGCCGCTGTCGAGCAGACCGTGGCGATGAAGGCTGTCCCGATGATGGAGGTGGGATTGGTTGCACCCGCGGCGGAAAGGATCGCCACCGCAGTCGCGGGTATCAGTTGAATGGAACTGGTGTTGATGGCCAGAAAAGTGCACATCGCATTTGTTGCCACCCCGGGACGCGGATTCAGCCGCTCAAGATCCTGCATCGCGCGCAGGCCGAGAGGCGTGGCCGCGTTCGCCAGCCCGAGCATGTTGGCGGCCATGTTCATTACCATCGAACCCATCGCCGGATGTTTCGCGGGGACATCCGGAAACAGCCACCGCATGATCGGACGAAGAGCCGCGGCCAGAAAGCCGACCAGTCCGGACTTCTCGGCCAATCGCATGACTCCGAGCCACAGGGCCATGATCCCGGCAAGCGGCAAGGCCAGCGTCATCACCGCGGTCTTGCAGGCCTCAAAGGCGGCACCTGTTATCTCGGCGAGCTGTCCGGACGCCGCCCCGAGAAGGACAGCCAACAGGACGAGCCCGAGCCAAATCCAATTGAGCATTGGGGGGCAGTTTGTCTCACGCGGTGGGCGATCGAGGCAAAAGAAATTTTTTCTGCCTCCGCTGGGAAACACCCTCTTGTCGGCCAGTTGTGCCAGCTGTCCCGACTTTTGCAGGCCCTTAGCACAAGGCCTCTACAACTTCCCGACTACGAAATTCGCTATTTCAGCCGATCGAAGGTCTTCTGAAGGATTTCGAGATCGCTCGAGACCCCGGCTTTTGCGCGTGCTTCGGCAATCCACGTGCTCTCGAGCGAATTTTTAGTCGGCCTGTCGACCTCATAGAATACTCCGAAGAGCCCGGGAAACGGGAGGTTTGCAAGCCGGTAGGCGGCGATCTCGTCGGTCACGT
>DATLIT010000120.1:0-7303 GCA_035539295.1 Terrimicrobiaceae bacterium
TGCTTCGCGAACAGCGCAAGGAGCTCCAACTTTTGGAGGCCGCTTGAGAGTGAATGCGACGGCTTATTCACAAACCGGTTGCTCTGGCTTGGCGCCAGCGCCGCAGCTCTGTCCCTGCGGGGCTCCGGCTGCCGCAACCTCGCCCTACGGGGCGTTTGTGAATAAGCCTTCCCTTTTTCCAGCTCTTACCTGATCTCCTTTTTGCTGAACTTGACGCACACAACATTGTCCCGGCCGATGCGGCCGCGCAGACAACGATGCTTTGTTATCACTGGCCCAAGTGTGCAAAGGATTGCGGGCGTGAAGATTTCGTTAGATCAATCTTGCAACACGCGCTGCACTCTTACTTGGGGGTTATTCTTCTCTCTCCCCAAGAGCTTGCCTGCATCATACCTGTCTAAAGTGAATGCTGCCTGAGATTGTCACCCCCATCCCGGGTCCGCGATCGCGCGCGTTGGCCGAGAAGCTCTCGCGTTTCGAAGCAAGAGAGGTAACCTGGCTGGCGGAGGATTTTCCGGTTTTCTGGGAGCGCGCGGAAGGAGTCAACGTGTGGGACGTTGATGGAAATCGCTACCTGGATTTCACGTCGGCTTTCGGGGTAACCGGGCTTGGTCACAGCGCGGAGCCGCTGCGCCAGGCCCTGGAAATCCAAGCGCGGAGACTTTTACACGCGATGGGCGACGTGCATCCGGCTGCCCTCAAGGCTGAGCTTTGCGAGCAATTGAGCCGGATCACTTTTGAGAGATGGGGGATGGGAACCGGCAAGACGATCCTTTGCAACTCCGGATCGGAGGCGGTGGAAGCTGCTCTGAAGACTGCACTGCTCCACAGTGGTCGAGCCGGTGTCATCTCATTCCACGGTGGGTTTCACGGGCTCGGTTTCGGAGCACTCGAGGTCATTGGGATTCCAGCATTCCGCGAGCCTTTCCAGAGCCAGCTCGCACGATTTGCGGTTCAGCTACCTTATCCAAATTGCTTTCGGTGCCCTTTTGGGAGGACGGAAGGATTTCGGCTTGAAGGCAACCCCTTTCCCAATTGTGCGACGAGTTGCCTTGAGGAGCTGCGGAAGCAGATTAAGGCGGCGATTCGTCAGCGCGAGATTGGCTCGATTATCGTCGAGCCGATTCAAGGACGGGGGGGCGAGATCGTGCCACCCCGGGACTTTCTGAGAATGTTAAGACATATCTGCGATGAGGAGAAGTTGCTCCTTATTGTTGATGAAATCTACACGGGGTTGAATCGAACCGGAAAGCTCTTCGCTTGCGATCATTTTGCTATCGCACCCGATATCATCTGCTTGGCAAAGGCCCTGAGTGGAGGGTTTCCGATCTCCGCGTGTATCGGCCGAGCGGATATCATGGATGCGTGGCCGTCATCAAGCGGCGAAGCCTTGCATACCAGCACAACGCTTGGAAATCCTCTCGGTTGCGCCATGGCCCTGGCCTCAATCGCCGAGCACCTCAAAGAGGAGACGCGACAGCTCGCTCGAAGAGCCGGCCAGATGCTTCGCCGATCGCTGCTCGCCTTGAACTCTCCCTGGGTTGGCCACGTTCGCGGCGTCGGAGCAATGCTCGGCCTGGAACTGGTCAAGCGCGATGGTTCGCCTCACGGCGCGCTCGCGTCGGCGATCATGCGACACGGATTACAGGATGGCCTGATCTTATTGGGAGGTGGACCAGACGGCGCGGTGCTTTCCTTCGCGCCTCCGTTTCTCATCTCCGAGTCGGAAATCGAGTTCCTGGCAACAAAGCTCACCGACTACCTCGCTCTCCTCCCCGGCTCCATTTCGTAGTCGAGAGCGAGCCGGGCCGTAATGTTAGGCTTGATGACTTCCTCGACGAATTTCACGTGGTTGGGATCTTCCAAATAGAGTGGCAACTTCTCCATCGAGTCGAGTTCGACCGCGAGAAAGAACGGCCAGTCGGCGCCGGGATCGACGCGTTTGCCACAACGAATGCTAAGAACTTCGGGAATCTTTAGAAGTTGGATGCGCGTCTCCCGCATCATCCATTCGATCTTCTCCTCATCAACGTCCGGCTTAACTTTGAAAAGGACCAGATGATTGATCATGCGCTGTTTGTCAGCTCCAGTCTAAGCCACCTTTCTTGATCGCGTAAAGATACCCGAAGAGAAGAATGACGATAAAGCTCAGCATGCTCCAAAAGATGACTGGTCCGAATTGAGCCACAAAGGTCTGGAAGGCGACCGCCCACGGATACATGAACACAATCTCGATGTCGAAGAGAATGAACAGCATGGCCACCAGGTAAAACTTGATGCTGAAGCGCGGCTGGGGGCCCGGCTCGGGCACGGCGCCGCATTCGTAAGCTGTATCTTTGATCGGCGTTCGGACGCCGGCGCGACCGAGAAGAAGATTGGCGAGCAGGGTGACAGTAGCAAAACCGATTGCGACAAGCACGTGAAGCAGCACCGGAACGTAATCGTGAAGCATCGGTAGGGAGTTTTAGCAGCAGATACCCACACTTCGCAAATTGAAAATCACTGAGCACGCGGATAGGCGGCGATTGTGCCCGGCTTATATCGCCTCACGAAAGCGGTAAGCGTTGGATCAAAACCTTGAATACTCGCAATCTTTTCGAACAAGCGATCGTCTTCAATCATGATATAGAGGGCCGGGCGGCTGGCCGAGGCTGTCCACGCATTAGCAAAATTGACGTAGAGGGTTTTGCCATTCCTATCGGCCTCCTCGAGATTTCGAACGAGTTCGTCAACATCCGAAAGGACGATGATGTTCGGATCGTACGACCATGGAACGCCGGTAAGCGAAAGCGTCACGATGGATCGTTGCCGAGGATCGTAGGGATCGAGAACGGGACGGGTAAGGAGGACGGACTCTCTCATTGGCTGCAGCGAGTGCCTAACAAGCCACTGGCGCTGCGGCTGGGTGGCAGCCAAGAAGGCGCTCACAGCGAGGCCTGCCAGGAGCGGCGAAGCATAACGATTCACGGGCTTTGCGATGTCAGCAACCCAGTCCACGCCGACAGCGAAGAAGGCCACGAACCCTGAGAGGGTGAAAAACAAATACCATTCGTAGAGGTAGTGATTTCTAGCGCGCGAAATTAAATAGATCGTGGGACCAGGTAGCAGAAGCACGAGAAGAACGATCCACCCGGCCGGGTGTCGGAGTCCGATTCGGACCGCGCCAACCACCAGGAACGCAGCCGCGGCTGTCACCATCAAAGGGAAGAGAACAGGGTGTGCGTCCGCGATCCACTGAAGTTCCTGATAGCCGGCTTGAGGAAGGTCGGAGTTGTTCCAGGGGATGCCGGCGAGCAGATGAGCGCCCATATTTCGATGCCACCGTAAGCCGAGTTCTCCAAGGGCCCGCTCCGTTTTGAAGTAGTCCAGAAGCTGGGGTATGCATGGAAGCATCAGTTGGAGGTAAACCATGAAGGCGACGACGCTCGCCACAATCAATCGTGGGAAGTAGCGGAGACGTTCGTCCGCAGTGGGATGTCGTCGAAGAAGCGCGATCGCGCCGCAGAGATTCGCGAGCGCTGCCATATAAAGACAACCGGGATAGGCGTAAAGTAGGGCGAACTCCGAGCCGCCAAATGCGGCCCACCACCTCCAGCGCGACGAGTCGATGGCCTGGATCAGGCAATAGATCATCAGAGGTCCAAAGAGCAGGGTAAAGATGTATCCGCGGAGCTCAATCGCATAGCGGACATGCCAGGGGTGAACCGCAAGAACAAACGCGGCGAGCACGCCTGCTCTGGCGAAGCCCAGACGTTTAAGAAGCAGGGCGATTGAACCGATCGACAAAATTCCTGCGATGAGACAGGGAAACCGGACAGCTGGTTCGGTGAATTGAAGTCCTGTCGGCCGAGCGATTGCGCGCCACGTCTGCAGGCTTGCCTTGGAGAGAATCGTTTGAAGTTGATGATTGGCTGGCTTCCAATAATTCCAGAGCGCAACTTTCCAGGTCGTTTCCTTGAGTTTGAGCTCGCCGCTCTCGTCGCGTCTATACTGGCCGAGCACGGCGCGATGCAGGCTGGAATCCTCATCATCCCACAGGCTCTGCGGAAGGCGCTGAATTCCCCAGAATGTCGTCAAAGCCATTGCGACAATAACTAACGGCCAGAACCATCTCGGTGTCTCTTCCTCCGGGAGCCATTGGGTTTGCGGCAGGCGCGTAGATCTAAGCCACCATCGGGCGGTTGCCCCGAGAAAAGCAACAAGCACAAGATTGATAGCTGCAGCCCACCATTCATAAATGACGACGTAGTGCTGAATCTTGAGCGGTTTGCCAACCGGCAGCTCAACCGTCCAAGGCTTGTCCGCGATCAGCAGCCCGATGAGAATCCCGGCCGCAATGACGCCGCAGAGCGATGACGCCCAAGTGGCTGGGGAGAGTCCGGGGGCTTTCAAAAGGCGTAGGATATTTTTTCAAACCGCGTGTCCTGCAAGAGTTCGACAACTCTGGAGAGCAGCAGAACGCTAATGGCCAGGTGGCCGGCGAGGTAGAGCCAATTGGCAAGACGCGCCCCCGAGATCGCGCGCAGTTGATCGCCTCCTTGGACGACCAGCCAAAGCAGCGGCATATACAACGTCATGATGAAGCGGTGACCCGGGCCGGTGGGCACGTACCATCCCGTGGCCATCACGTAAACAACGAAGGTGGTCAGGCTCAGGAGGACCGGCAAGGTGATGGGTCCAAGCTTCTCAAGCCGGCCTTGAGAAGCTGCCACTCCGCACATGACGAGAGCGAGCGCTGCTAACCCGATCAAGTAAAGTCCGCGATGGGGCAGCACGATGCGCTTAGGCTTGTCTTTGCGCTCGACCGAGAGCCGCCATTTGGCTTCCGGATGAAAAAGCTGAACCAACCGGACGACGACGCCATTCCTTAGGCGAACCAAGGCGTCGCCCAAGTCATGACGATGGAAATAGCCTTGCATCGTGGGTTGTTCTTCAATTGGCAGCGTGGCCAGACGGACCTGGCGGCAATCGGCATACTTATTTACGCATGTTTCCCAATCGTCTGCCCAAAACCAAAAACTCGGCAAATTGTAGAACGCGCTTCCCCACGTCTTGTGCGCATGGACGAGGCGCGGAGCGATGATGGCAAAGTATGCAGCCAAGCAGATCAAAAGTCCAGCCAGGAAGCGACCGGGCCGCCAGCCCGGTGCCCGAAGATGCCACGGCATCTTCTCTCCAAAACTTAAGCTGAGGAGCCACCGGACGATGCTGAAGCCAAGGAACAGTATGAAAAATGGCGTTGTCGAGGACTTGGCCAGCCACGCCAACGCGGTAAGCACGCCCAGGAGCAAATAGAGGGGCAGCGGATTTTCATTGAGGAGGCGCATCGCGCAGGCGCAGACAAACAAAAAGAGCACGAGAAAGATCGGCTCGGCACCGAAAAAGGTGGATATCGGCAGCAGGGCTGCCAGTGAGCAGAGTGCGCAAGAATTCAAGGCGGCGAGCGGTCCAACACGGGAAGCGAAAAAGGCCGAGACAGCCGCCGTCGCCAAAATCGCAAGCGCCACATTCAACTGCTTTCCTTTCTCAAAGAATTCGGCGTCATTTGGATCGAGGAGTATCGCCGCGAGCCAGGGAAAAAGAGGGTTGCGCGTCCCGTCCGAATACCAGGGATACCACGAGCCTTCCATCGTCTTAGACATGCCTACATAGGCGCCCTGATCGAAGGGATCGATCTCGTGGTTTGTCTGTGCCGTAATTCTTAGGCCGATGACTGCAAGCGACCCACAAAGAAAAACCACCGCCACTACATAGCCAACAATGCTCGCAGGTCTCCATGGGCCGAGTAACCACGGCGAAATGCGGTCAATCAGCCGAAGCAAATTGGTCACGTTCCTTTCCGAAAAAAATGAGCGGTCACCACGTAAGCAAGCGTCGTCACGACAAAAATAAGCATTGCCGCCAGGGCGAACAGAAGGAGCGGACCGTAACTTCCGCGGTAACGTGAATTGTCCAGGGCGTGGATGAGGGCAATGGTCACCGCATTACCCGCCGGAGCCAGGAAAAAGATTGTCGCGACAAAGGCGGCCAAACGAAATTGTACAAGGGAATGGACAAGCAGGCAGGATGCCGCCGACAAGAAAAACGCGATCTCAATCCAGAATGCCGCTGATCGGACGGCTCGCAGCAGACCGCGGAATGGAGGGAAAGCCTCCAAGTTGGCGGATTGCGCGACTTGGAGAACGGCACTCCGCCGATAGACGTCAAACATTTCTCTGACCGGTTGGCTTATAGTTGTGTCGAGTGATTCGGGAATCGTCGTGAGGACATATTCATACAGTTTTCCCATTTTGATGCGCGTGCGAAAGAATGTGCTGTCATCGGGAAAAAAGAAATAGCCGAGCTGCGTGAAAACTTTGCGCGCATAACGGAAGGGCTCCTTTACAATCGCGGAGAGAAAGTTGCTTCGGCAGAACGCGGCGATCTCCTGGCGCGACATTCCTCGCTCTTGCTCGAGGAACGGAAACACGGTTGAGCGATACATCAAATAGTCCGGATCGAAGCCGAGCCTCGGATAATAGCTGGCGAGGGTTCGGGCGATTTCCATCTCTCGGTCGAGAACCGGAAGGAAAACCTCGAGAAAGCGGCGGCGTTGCTCAGAGTCTTCGGCTGCTTCCAGTTCGTGCCGCATGCTCGCTTGGATCACGTCGGCGTGGATGGTAAAGAGCGTCATCGGCAGAACGAGGCGTGTTTCGCCCGTGCGGATGAAAAGAAGTTTGTCCGGCAAAATCAGCGTGAAGAAGATGAGGAACATGCCGAGCAGCGGAGTCAGCAGTCGAATTTTGAGCGAAAGGGCTTTGCCAAAAAGGCCAACGAGAACCGGCAAGGTGGTCGCTGCGCCCGCCAGGAGCCAGTTGGGCTTAAGGATAAAAAGGGCATATGCGAGCAGCATGGCGACGACTCCAAAGACGAGGGAGGCAGTGGCCCGGGGTTCGTGCCAACGAAATCGACAATAGCTGGCGATAGAAAAGAGCTGGAGAAACGCAGTGAAAGCCATGATTCCTTCGGGCCGAATCGAGAGCTCGAGTGCGATCGCGATTGGACTGAAAAGATAAAGACCGACGGTGAGCAGACCTATGATGATGCCAACGATCTCGAGAACAAACGGTTTCGGCAAGAGGGCCGTCCAGGTTCTCCATGTAAGCCACATGCAGATTGCGGCAATCACTCCCAAGGACTGTTGAATGATGATGTAGCCAGAAAAAGATCCCGTGAGGCGAAGACATGCGGCGATGAATGCTCCGTAGAGCCATTCGCGTTCGAAGCGCTCGCGAAAGCCTGTCCCGCCGAGCCAGCTCAGCGC
>DATLIT010000121.1:0-5143 GCA_035539295.1 Terrimicrobiaceae bacterium
GTGCGGCAGGATCCGAGACTCGCAATTGGCGTTTCGACAAGCGGGAAGTTAAGTGTCAGAGCTGTCACGCCATCAGCGTTTTTGAAGCGTCGCGCGCCGCGCAGCGCTGCGAATTCTGCGGCTCGCCGTCGATTGTCCCGATAGAGACGACCCGCGATGCAATCACGCCGTCAGCGGTGCTCCCAGCTCGGCTTTCCGAGCCGCAGGTCCGCGACCGGCTCCGCCAATGGTACTCCTCGCGAATGTTCGCTCCGAATCGGTTCAAAAAAGCCGCCCTCACTGACACTCTGCACGGAGTCTATTTGCCTTACTGGACTTTTGACGCTCATGTGCACGCGGCTTGGACGGCGATGGCCGGCTACGTGTATTTTGAGAACGTGCAGCGCCGCGGGTCCGATGGCCGACTCGTTAACGTTGCCGAGCAGCGCGTCCGCTGGGAACCGGCTGCAGGTGAGGTGGAGCATTTCTTCGACGATGATCCTGTTTCCGGCACGATGGGAGTCGAACTCGCCCTTCTGCGCAAAGTGGAACCTTTCCCCACTCGTGGCGACGAACTGAAGCCATACGAACCTACCTACCTAAGAGGCTGGACTGCGGAACGTTACCAAGTCGACCTGCGGAAAGCGGCCGAACTAAATCTTGCGCAGATGAACGCCGCAATGAGGGAACTCTGCGCCAAACAGGTGCCTGGCGATACTCAGCGTGAACTGCAGGTGCAAACCCAGTATCAAGGCCGCACGTTCAAGCATGTTCTCGTGCCGGTGTGGCTCGTTACTTATACTTACGGGCCGAAAAACTACCAAATCGTCGTCAATGGCTACACAGGCACGGTCGCCGGCGATCGTCCAATCAGCTACGTAAAGGTCTTTGTCTACGTCATCTTGCCCGTGCTGATCATCGTTTTGCTGCTGCTTTTGACGCAGCAGTCGTGATCTGAATGTGCCGAGCGTGTGTCGACCACGCTGGCTTCACGTAGCGCGCACACGAAGATCGTCATATCTTACCGATTTCTTCCTGCTGAGTTAAGTAACGAAAGCTGGTCTGCGGTCGCAGCCGGTGATGAACCGCCGTTTTCCCGTGCTTTCGGGAGGAGACCGTGTCAATGTTGGGGCTGATGCCGGGCGTATCGCCGTATCTTTGTGAGCTGGAAAGGTAACGAGTCGAGATTCTCACTCAGTAGGCTTCCTCTTTTCTGGAAGCTTCACATCGCTGGATGTCTCCTGCTTTTCTTCGGGCTGTTTCCGCTGCGGCTTTTTCTGATCCCGTACGAAACAGAGCTGCTGGGCTCACTCCAACGCCATGTCCATTACCTATTGTGGTGTGACATTACCTGCTTTCTTCTGGCGATCGGTCTCCGCTATTTTTACCGGCTCGAGTATTTTCAACGCATCAGCCGGGTCTCCCTCGGCATACACATTGTCTTCATCTCTGCTGCGCTTGCGCTCATTGAGATCGGACTGACTTTCCCTGTCTTTAGCCTCGTTGAGCGACTAAGGGACCACGCCAGTCCACATCTCTACATTGTATCATCGATCTGGCCGCGCTTTTGGTTCTTCACGACGTGGAGCCTGCTCTACTTCCTCATCAGGGCGTTTCAAGATGCGCGTCGCGCCGACTTGGCGTTGCAGACTGCTGAGAACCGTCGCCGCGAGGCGGAGCTGCTCATGCTCCGCTCGCAAATCAACCCGCATTTTCTTTTTAACGCTCTCAACACCG
The DNA here is from genome assembly GCA_035539295.1 of Terrimicrobiaceae bacterium. Taxonomy (GTDB): domain Bacteria; phylum Verrucomicrobiota; class Verrucomicrobiia; order Chthoniobacterales; family Terrimicrobiaceae; genus DASTFP01. The sequence goes on from DATLIT010000121.1 coordinate 1,717, forward strand.
TCCTGAGCGAGTCCGACGGGAACCAACGGCTGGCGCTGGTGGTCAGAGGGCTATCCGATTACATGCGCTATGCTTTGGCAAATCGGCACAACCTCTTCGTGCCTCTTGGTCAGGAGGTCGAAGCCCTCGCCCGGTATGCGGACGTAGAGGAGGCGAGATTCGGCGGCGCTCTTTCGATTCAAATCGCCATCGACCCGAATGCTCGAGAGTTGCCGGTGCCGGGAGTTTTCATGCAGCCGTTGGTGGAAAACGCCATCAAATATGGCCGCGAATCGTGCCAGGACAATCTCCGCATTCTGGTCCAGGTAGCAATGGAGAGTCGCACCCTCCACATCAAGGTGTCGAATTCAGGAGTATGGATTCCGCCACCGACTGCTCCTCTCGAACGGCCATCGGGCGCCGGGTTGAGCATCTTGCGTCGCCAACTCGAGCTGCTTTATCCAGGACGATCCGAGTTTCGCATCGGCCCGGAAAATGGAGCCGTCGTTGCAGAGATTCTGATCGATGATCCGGTCAAGGCGACGAACGAAGCGCAAGCGAGTCTGAGGCACACACGTCCAACATGACCTGGCGGACCCTGATTATCGATGACGAGCCCCCAGCTCGCAAACACCTTAGGCGACTGCTTGCCGAACACCCCCAAATTGAGGTCATCGGCGAGGCGTCGGGAGTCGCCGAGGCCGTCGAGATGTGCGAAAAGTATCAGCCTGGACTTTTGTTCCTTGATGTGCAGATGCCTCGCGCGACGGGTTTTGATCTTCTGCCTAAGCTAACGCCCGTGCCAAAGATTGTCTTTGTAACTGCGCATGAGGAATTCGCGCTCCGCGCCTTTGAGGTGAATGCGGTTGATTATCTCATGAAGCCGGTCTTCGCGGACAGGTTGGCGCTTGCCCTCAAGCGCATTCTCTCAGGCTCGGGATTGGATCCTGCCGCCGATGACCCGCTGGAAGCCGGCGACGCGGTTTTTCTGCAGAGCGGTCGAACCTTACGCATGGTGCCACTTCGCCAAATCGTTTGCATTGTCGCCGAGGGAAATTACTCCACCGTCGTGCTCAGCGACGGTAAGGAGTTTCTCATTTATCGAACCTTGAACCAATGGGAGAAACGCCTGCCCACCAGTCTGTTCGTGCGGCTCGATCGCTCGATTCTGGTGAATTTGACTCATTTGTTGGAAGTCAAGATCATCGACCGCGACGCGGGCCACTTGCATCTCACCGGTCGGAAGGAACCTCTAATGCTCGGCCGGACGGCGATCAACCGCGTGCGGCTATCTCTGCAGGAACGGCAGGGCTGACACGGCCTTGGCGCTTCCCGGTCCCCTGCCCAGTTCGGAGAGAACTTCGCCGGATTGGCATAAGAAAACTTCGTGCAGCTGCAAGCTCAGGCGCTTCCTGCGAATCCCATAGCGAGACAAAGCTATGAACAGACGCAGAAAAACCTTCTCAACTTTTCGCAGAGAGTCGGACCGCGGTCGGCATCTCCCCGGACGCAGCGCTCCTCAACCCGCGTTCTCTCAAACACTGCGAGACATGTCTTTTGGAGACATCTTGCCGGGCTCAATTGAAAAACGGATTGCCGGCAATTGGATTACACCGGAGGAAGCCGCGGCGGCCATCCGGGAGGGCGACGGATCTGGCGTGCGCATCGCCATTCTGGATTCGGGCGTCGAGATTGCGCACCCCGATTTTCGTGGTCGGCAACTGGACGACGACCTCATCATGGATGACGTAAATCTCGGCGAGTTTGCCGAGGGCGAAGGTGAGGACACCTATGGACATGGCACGGCGATCGCCGGAATCATCTGGAAAGTCGCTCCAGAGGTAGGCATCACCAGCTTCCGCGTGCTTGGACCAAAGCTCACCGGGCGTACGGCCCAGGTTTGGCTCGCGGCAAATGAGGCCATCACCAGAGGATTTCACATTATTAATTGCGGTTTCGCTTGCGGCATTTCCGGCCACTTGTCTCTCTACAAGGAGTGGACTGATCGCGCTCTCCTTAAAGGCGTTCACGTCGTGGCCGCCTCGCACGGTGAGGAGCCGGAATGGCCTGCGCATTTCGCCAGCGTGCTGGCCGTTGATTATGCCGAGTCAGAAATGGAGGAAGGCCAGATCTCGTATTCAGAAGGTCGGATGGTGGGATTTACGGCTGCTCCCGATGGCGAGGTCCCTTGGAAGGACGGAACCCATCGTTCCATGACCGGAAGCAGTTTCGCCGCCGCTCTCATGACCGGAATCGTGGCACGGCTGCTCTCGGTTTATCCGATACGAGATCCTCTCCTGCTCAAGGCCCTCCTCCGGCGAATCTACGGCGGCGAGGAGAATTGGAATTGAAAATTGGCCTGTCAAAAGCCTCCCTGAACTCGCAGGCACGAAGAAGGTCACGCATCTTCAAAACCGGTCCTCATCCTCGCTGGCGCAGCTGTAGCGGCAATGTCCCCATCGTTGCGGCCGATCTTCCGGCGGTGGGGACACCGCCGCAACAGCTGACCGTCAGGCTGTTCGTCCGCAGCAATTCTTAAACTTCTTCCCGCTGCCGCATGGGCACGGTTCGTTGCGGCCGACTTTGGGTACCTCCCGCCTTATTGGAAGTTCAATCTTGGGAACCGGCTCCTCACCGTTCTCCACAACTGGGGCGGCAACCGGCTCTGGACGCGCCGAGAGCCCGGGGATATCTGCCTGGATGAGATTCTGTGGCAGGCTGCGCAGCAGGGTTTCGAAGGCCTGCAAGTTCGTGGTGCTGCGAAACAGGTTGTTGAGAACTTCGAGTTTGATGTTGTCCATCAACTCGCCGAACATGGCAAAAGCCTCATTCTTATATTCGACGAGGGGATCTTTTTGTGCGAAGGCGCGCAGGTAGACAGCTTCCCGGAGGCCATCCATCGCGTAAAGATGCTCCTGCCAAAGCCGGTCAACTGCGTTCAAGATGACGAAGCGCTCGAGACCGCGGAGTGCTTCGGCATGTTCCATCGCTGCCTTCCGATTGTAAGCGTCTTTGATCACCTGAAGGAGCCAATTGCTGTTCTCTTCGACGCTCCGCGATTGCAGATCCGCTTTCTTGGCTGTGAGACCAAGCGGGAACGTCGTGTTTAACCAATTTAAGAGTCCCTGCCGGTCAGGCTCTTCGCTGTCGGTTTGGCCAAGATATTCGGAAACCTTCTTTGGCACCATCTCGTCGATAACCTCAAACACGAGCTCTCGCGGGTTCTCCGAATCCATCACTTCCTGGCGATAGCCATAGATCACCTCGCGCTGTTGGTTCATGACATCGTCAAACTCGAGCGTTCGCCGACGAATCATGTAGTTGCGTTGCTCGACCCGTTTTTGCGCAGTTTCGACGCTTTTGTTCAACCACGGATGCTCGAGTTCTTCACCCTCTTTTAGTCCAAAGGTCTCCATGATCTTGGTCATGCGGTCGCTCGCCCCAAAAT
>DATLIT010000122.1:0-9584 GCA_035539295.1 Terrimicrobiaceae bacterium
GCAACACACTGATCGAGCATGCTTTCGGCGTCGCGGAGGCCGCCTTCGGCGCCGCGGGCAATCAATTCAGCAGCTGCTTCCTCAAGATGAAGTTTTTCCTTGGCGGCGATCAAGAGGAGGTGTTTGCGAATGGCGTCCGCCGAGATTCTGCGCAGATCAAAGCGTTGGCAGCGGCTCGTGATGGTCGCTGGCACTTTCTGGCCCTCGGTCGTCGCGAAAATAAACTTCACGTGCTCGGGAGGTTCTTCCAGCGTTTTCAGCAACGCATTGAAAGCCCCCGGAGTGAGCATGTGCACTTCATCGATCAGGTAGATCTTGTAGGGTCCTCGCGCCGGTGAATATGCCGCGTTGTCTCTCAGTTCTCTGATGTTTTCCACGCCGTTGTTACTGGCGCCGTCGATTTCCAGAACATCCAAGCTCCGTCCTTCGGCGATCTCGAGGCAGGCGTCGCATTGGCAGCACGGTGTGGCGGTCGGACCTTTTACACAATTAAGTGCCTTCGCGAGGATTCTTGCGGTCGAGGTTTTCCCGATGCCACGCGGACCCACAAAAAGATAGGCTTGCGCCACTCGCCCCGAGATAATGGCGTTCTGCAGGGTGCGCGTGATGTGCTCCTGTCCGACGACCTCTTCGAATGTCTGCGGCCTGTACTTCCGCGCAAAGACTCGGTAACTCACATCACAAGCATAGACCGACAACCCGATTTCGGAAGCTGGAAGGAGCAAAATTTTCCCCGATCTCAATCGCGATCCAGATGGATGCCATCCTGGGCGAGGGTCTCGTCGTAGAAATTCCCGCGGAAGCATAACCGATTCATGTAGACGGAAACAACCGCTGCGATCATGAGAGCCGGCAGCGCATAAATTTGTCGCGTCATCTCCATCACGATCAGGACCGACGTAATCGGCGCGCGCACTACCGCGCCGAGGCAGGCGGTCATTCCGGTCAGAGCGAGCAGGGTTTGATCCTGGCTGGTCAGTCCGAAGGTTTTCGGCGTTAGACCGGTTACAAGCACGCCTGCCATCGCCCCGAAAAACAAAAGCGGAGCGAAGATTCCTCCGCAGCCACCGGCACCGTAAGAGGAAGCCGTTGCGAACAGCTTCGCCACCAGAAGAGCCGACGCTACCGACCAGACAAGGCCGCCGTTCAGCGCCTCGAGCAGATCGCTTTCGCCCAATCCGAAGGCTCCAAGCCGGCCGGTCAAGGCAAATGCCAGCAGTGAGAACGCTCCCCCGATCATTGTGCCCAATACCAACTTCCAAGTTCCGGGAACTGGCGAGAGCTTCCAGCGCCGGCGAATGGCCAAGGTCACGTATTGAAAAGCGAGTCCGGCGAACCCCGCAATCAGAGCAACTACTGGTGCCATCCAGAGCGCGCGCCAACTTAATGGTAAATTGGCTTCGATCGGCAGACTGGCCGCACCGCCGGACATCGTGAAAACCACGGTCGAGGCCAGCGCGGCGGCCAGCAGTGAGCGTCCGGCAAAGTTCTCCTCGTTCTTGCCGCCGGCGATCTCCTCCAGCACGAGCGTGACGCCGGCAAGAGGGCTGCCAAATGCCGCCGCCAGTCCTGCCGCGGAACCGGCGCAGACAGCGTTGGCTCTCGTCACCGACGATTCTCCGAAGCTCTTCGCGATTTTACTCGCGATCGCGGCGCCGATGTGAATCGTTGGCCCCTCGCGTCCGAGACTCGCGCCCGTTCCAATCGAGATTGCCCCTCCCAGAAACTTGACCCAAACGAGGTGCCAAGAAAAATCGAGTTGCCCGCGATGATAGGCGACTTTTACCTGCGGAATGCCGCTTCCGGGCGCGTCGGGCGCGAAGCGCTTCATTAACCAGCCGGTGACCCAGGCTGCTGCACCCATTGATATCAGGATGAAGAGCACGAAGACGGTCATCGGCCATTTGGAGGGTGCTTCGACAAACCGATTGGCGAGCAAAATCATCGCCTGGTGAAAGGCCACTGCTGCGAGTCCCGCCACCAAGCCAATTGTGGCGGTGCCGGCCAACTGCAGGATGTTGCTGCGCAGATGGGGCGTGATTGCCTCTCTTCGGAGGCTACCAGGCATAGGGCTCGCCGTCGCGGCCAAAAAACCTGCCGCTTTGAGCCATGGTCAGGCTGGTGATGGTTCTGAAGAGCGACTGCGCCGACTCGCGCGGAGTGAGCGAAGCGCTCGGTCCTCCCATTCGGGTTTTCACCCAGCCCGGGCTGATCGCCGTGACGATGATCTTTTCCTTTCGGAACTCTGCGGCCAGCGTGCGCGTGAGCATGTTCAGCGCCGCTTTCGAGACTGAGTAAGGGTAGTAGTGGAAATCCTCTTTCTCGCTAATGGATCCGGCGCCGGAGGAGATGTTGGCAATTCGCGCTTGTCCGGATCTTCGCAGATGCGGCAAGAAAGCCTTTGTCACCCGTGCGACGCCGACAACGTTGGTTTCGAAGGCTTGACTGAACCACCCCGGATCGATGCTCTCAAACGGCTCCTGCCCGTCTCCAGGAAAGACTGCGGCATTGTTTATCAACACATCGATTGTTTCGTCCGCGAGACGTCTCGCGGCGTCCAAAATTGTCGATTCTCGGGCGACGTCCAGCGGCAGAATGGAAAGATTCTCCCATTTTCGGGCCAACGCGGAGAGCTCGGAATGTTCCGCATTGCGCGCAGTGGCGAACACCTTCCAGCCCGCGCGGCCGAATTCCTCGGCGAGCGCTGATCCGATTCCACCACTACAGCCAGTTATCAAGACACTTTCACTCATGACAAGAATCAAAGCAGATCCAATTGACCGAGACCTTTGTGAATGGCGATCTTCCTGCGACGCGCCTTGGCGAACGCGGCCGACCCATCCGATTGACCGGCCAAATGGGGCACGCCGTCGGCATTCAGCTCGGCCTTTTCGAGGTTGTTGAGAATTTCCTTCGCCCGATTAAGGACACCATCCGGTAGGCCGGCCAGCCTGGCGACCTGAATTCCGTAGCTCTGATCGGCGCGGCCGTAGAGAATCTTTCGAAGAAAGATCACCTGGTCGTTCCATTCACGGACTGCGACGTTGAGGTTTACTACGCCCGATCGGGTTCGGGCTAAATCGGTGATCTCATGGTAGTGCGTGGCAAATAGGGTGCGACACCGTATGACATCGTGGAGGTGCTCAGCCACGCTCCAGGCAATGCTCAAGCCGTCAAACGTCGATGTCCCACGTCCAATCTCATCCAAGATAACCAGACCCGCCGCCGTTGCGTTGTTCAGGATGTTAGCCGTCTCATTCATCTCGACCATGAAGGTAGATTGACCTTTGGAGAGATCATCGCTGGCCCCTACCCGCGTAAAGATCCGATCGACGATTCCGATTCGCGCGCGCGCCGCAGGTACGTAGCTCCCGATCTGACTCATCAACGTGAGAAGCGCCACCTGGCGGATGTAGGTCGATTTGCCCGCCATGTTCGGCCCCGTGATGATCGCAAATCGCCTCTCGGAGCTATCGAGTTCAGTATCGTTGGGGACGAAGCGCTCACCTCCGACCTGCCGATCTAAGACGGGATGACGCCCCTCAGTTATTTCGATACGCCCAGAGTCATCAACTTGCGGGCGGCAGTAATTGTGTTGGCGCGCGGTTTCGGCGAGAGAGGCGAGCGCATCGAGGGTCGCAATGGCGGCGGCGGTAGCCTGAATTTCGGCAATTTCGGCTAATGCCCTGCTGCGCAGTACCTGGAAAATCTCGATCTCCCGGGCCTTGGCACGTTCCACCGAGCCGAGAATCCTTCCTTCAAAATCCTTGAGCTCCGGCGTAATGAACCGCTCCCCGTTGATGGTAGTCTGTTTGCGAACGTAATCGGGAGGCACCGAGGAGAGATTCGAGCGGGTGATCTCGATGAAATACCCGAAGACTGATGTGAAACGCACTTTCAGGGACTTGATCCCTGTTCGGGCGATTTCTCGTTCTTGCAGGCCTGCTATCCAGTCCTTGCCCTCGCGCGATGCGGCTCGCAGCTCATCAAGGGCAGGGTCATAGCCATCGCGCACGATTCCTCCATCACGCAATACTGCGGGCGGCTCGTCGACAATCGCCTTGGAAAGGGTTGCCACGAGATCGGGAAGGTCGTGGAGTTGCGCGGCCAAGCTGCTGAAAAGCATCGCCGACCCCCCGGAGGCCAGGACGCGAACACAGTCTCTCACGCCCGGGACAAGCGATAGCGAAATGGCCAGAGCAGCGAGATCACGCGCATTCCCCGCCGAACCGTTGAGGCGCGCCACCGCTCGCTCAAGGTCACGGACCTCGCCCAGGTGCTCACGCAGCGTGCCAAGCAAGAGAGAATCCTCCAGCAAACGGGAAATCGCGTTCTGCCGGTGGCAAATCTCGCCGGTGTCACGCAGAGGATGGAGGACCCAGTGTCTCAGGAGTCGTGCGCCCATCGGCGTCACAGTGCTGTCGAGGACACCCAAGAGCGTCATCGTTTTTCCGGCGCGGGATTGGACAAGCTCCAGGTGACTTTGAGTGGAGGCATCCAAAATGAGAAACTCGCTCGAACGGTAAGGCTGTAGTCTCCGCAGGTGCGAGGCATTTCTGCGCAGCTGCCGCGTCAAGTAGTGCACCAACGCTCCGGCCGCACTAACCGCCGCCGGCATGTCGTCGCACCCGAAGCCAGCCAGCGAGTGAACTTTGAAGTGATCTCGCAAGAACTCCTCGGCCTGCACCGAGTCGAAGATGTAGCCGTCAAGGAAATTGGCATTTCCCAGGCTTTCAAAAAAGTCCCTCTGCTGTTCGGGGGCGATTGTTTCCGCTGGAAGAATGCGCGCAAGCTCGTCGGCGAGAAGGAGCTTGTCGGCGACCTCAGTGACCCGGAATTCACCCGTGGTCAACTCGCAGAAGGCCAGGCCGATACTTGGCTCAGAGCGGCAGATCGCGGCAAGGTAATTCGGACGTCGATCATCGAGCCCGAAATCGTCCAGCGTGCCCGCGCTCAGGATTTGACTGACCTCACGCCGGACGAGCTTGCCGGCCTGCACTTCTCCGACTTGATCGCATATGGCCGCGCGCCACCCAGCGGTGATGAGCTTCTCGATGTAACTGCGCGCCGCGTGGTAGGGAACGCCACACATCGGCATGTCGCCACGCTTGGTCAGCGCAACATTCAGGATCGCGGACGCTTCCCGGGCATCCTCACCAAACATCTCATAGAAATCGCCCAGCCGAAACAAGAGGAGAGTGTGAGGAGGCAATTCACGCCGGATCGCGTGATACTGCTTCATCATCGGAGTCTGCGAGTCAAAGGACACAGCAAATCTCTTCTAGCATCCGGATGCGCATAGGCACGAACGTTTCCAATACTTCTCGGGGCGGAGAAAGACGCCCTGCCGCACTCCCTTCATCAACCCCGATGGGCCGACGGCTCACCGAGATCGGAAGACCGCTTCAAAAAGGCGGCGAGCGGACTGGTCGCTTCGGCGTGATCGAGTTGTGAAGGGAGACCAGCCTCGAAAGCCTCACGCGCACACTCGACGGCGGCCTTGAACGCTTTGGCCATACGCACCGGGTCGCGGGCCGCCGCGATCGCGGTGTTTACCAGCACGGCATCTGCTCCCATTTCGAGGGCCTCCGCGGCATGACTAGGCGCTCCAATGCCAGCATCAACGACGACAGGCACGGCAGCTTGTTTGATAATGATCTCGATCTGAGCGCGCGTTTCGAGACCACGATTGCTCCCGATGGGCGAACCCAATGGCATGACCGTTGCGGTGCCAATATCCTGCAAGCGCTTGGCAAGAACCGGGTCCGCATTGATGTAAGGCAGCACCGTAAAGCCTTCCTTAACCAGGATCTCCGCGGCGCGCAACGTCTCGATTGGGTCGGGCAATAAATATTGCGGATCGGGATGGATCTCCAGCTTTACCCACTTGGGAAGACCGGCTGCGGCCGCGAGGCGGGCAAGGCGCACAGCTTCGGTGGCATCAATCGCACCACTGGTGTTGGGCAGAAGCAAATACTTGGCTGGATCGATGAAATCCAAAATATTGGCATACGGGTCGCGGCGCCCGCTGATGTCGGCCCGACGTAGCGCCACAGTCACAATTTCCGTCCCGCTCGCAGCCAACGCGTCACGCATGACCTCGTTCGAGGAAAACTTCCCCGTGCCGAGTAATAGTCGCGACGAGAACTTGCGTCCCGCGATCTCGAGTTGGCCGCTCATTCTTTACTTTTACTGTGTTGATTGGCCAACAGCAAGGGGCCATGCCCAATCTCCACAGGCGTTTACTCTTCGGAACGAAACTTCGCGCGAACCGAGCATGCCTGGAATCGTTGCAAGGGGCGTAAAAAACTTCATGAGAGTCGCGAGAATAGGCAACTTCCTCGTCGCTTCAAGTGATTCGAAATTCGGCTGGAGGTGTAGCCTCAAACGTCAGTCGTTCGCCAGAGAGCGGGTGGCGAAATTGGAGCTGCCAGGCGTGCAACATATGACGCGAAAAGTTGGCACGCCGGCCATAGAGCGGATCTCCGAGAACCGGGCACCCGAGATGCTTCAGGTGCACGCGGATCTGATGCGTCCGTCCCGTGCGGGGACGGCATTCGATCAAGCTCTTGCCCCCAGCCGTGGCGATGACGCGGTATTCGGTGATCGCTTCGCGGCCACGTCCGGTCAAGGTGACTCTCATCTTCTTGCGATGCAGGGGATCGCGTGTGATCGGCGCATTGACGATGCCAACACGAAACCGCGGCGAACCCGCAACCAAGGCCAGATAAATCTTGACGACTTCGCGGCTGGCGAATTGCGCCGCGAGAGCGCGATGAGCTGGATCGGTTTTTGCCACGACCAGGCAGCCACTGGTCTCTTTGTCGAGGCGATGGATGATCCCGGGGCGCTCGACGCCGCCGACGTTGGAAAGCCTGGCGAAATGATGCAACAGGCCGGAAACCAAGGTCCCCCCTCGATGTCCAGCCCCGGGATGCACCACCACACCCGCCGGCTTATTCAGCACCGCAACAACGTCATCCTCAAACAGGATCTCGAGGGGCATCTCCTCGGCGCGTGCCGATTCGCACGGAGTGACCGCCGGTTCGCGCCAGACTATCTCGTCATCGGTGCGCACGATGTGCGACGCCTTTGCCCGTGCGCCGTTGACAAGGACGCCACCGGAGCGGATCACCGCCTGGATTCTCGAACGCGAGACGGCAGGTAAACACTCGGCCAGCCAACGATCGAGCCGGTTGCCGGCAGTGGCGGGAGAGACGCTAAAGATCCGCTGTCCCGACTCCGAGGCGGGCGAATTTCTTTGCGAAAAAACCATCAGCACGGGATAGTAAACGGCATACTCATCCATCTCTTGGAACAATGTTGAAAGAGGAAAGTTCCGGCGAGCGCTTACGCCGGACCGAGAAAAGCGAGGGGAAAGAGATGCAGCGCTCAACAACAGCGCTCCATGGCGACCTCATCGAAACCTCTCCCGTTTCTGAGGAAGTGGCTATGGAGGCGGGCGCAACGGCAGACCGAGTGATCGAGGCCTGTCCACTCTGCGACACGTTAATGGATGTGACCGATCAGGCGCCCTTATCCGAGGTCCATTGCCCAAGTTGCGGGCAGCGCCTGCGAGCGCACCGCCAGTTCAATAACTATCGGCTGCTGGAACTGCTAGGCGAAGGTGGAATGGGCTCGGTCTACAAGGCCGTCGACCTGAATCTCAATCGCGAGGTCGCTCTCAAGATCTTGAAGAAGGAATGCAGCGCCAACGCCGAAGAGCGCGCGAAGCTCGAGGAAGAAGCGCGCATCATCGCCTCGATCAATCATCCGCATGTCGTCAAGGTCTTCTCATTCGGTGAAGACCAGGGTCAGTTTTACCTGGCGATGGAACTCGCCGAGAAAGGCTCTCTCGACGATCTCATGAGCCTTCAACAGCGGCTCTCAGAAGCTCAGGTGCTGCGCGTCGGGATCCAGATCGCCGAAGGTCTCGATGCTGCTCTCGAACACAATCTCATTCATCGAGACATCAAACCCGGCAACATTCTTTTTGCCGATCCGCAGACTGCCAAGCTGGTCGACTTCGGCCTCGCCGCTGTCATCGACGAGGTCGCGCACGCCCGCGGCGAGATCTGGGGGACGCCGTACTATATTGCCCCAGAAAAGCTGGACAATCAGCCAGAGGATTTCCGCAGCGACATCTATAGTCTTGGCGGAACGCTGTTTCACGCACTCGCGGGTCGGCCACCCTACGAGGCTGAGACGGCATCAACGGTCGCCTTGAAGCAGCTGATGAGCCAGCCGGTAAGCCTGCAGACTTTTGCGCCAGATGTCTCCAGCGAAACCGCCTACGTGATCAATCGGATGCTCACTAAGGATCCCGCCGAGCGCTACGATTCCTATGCGGAGCTCATTGAACATCTCTCGTTCGCCCGAAGCAAACTGCTCGAGCGTAGCAAGCAGCCCCCTAAAGCGAAGGAGCGGGTCATCATTGAAACACAGGCAGTGAAAAATGTCTCAGGTCTGCTTACCCTCGGCTTGGTCAGCATCATTTTCCTCGCGGGCATACTGGCGTACATTTTTCGCCCTGAACTTTTTGTCGACTTGTTCAAAAATCCAGCATCCGCCAACCATGCTGGTGAGCACCTGGAGCAGGAATTTCGAAACGCCGTGCAGCTGCTCGCGCAGCGACAACCTCAAAAAGCGCTGACCGAATTCGACCGGCTTATGCCCCTCTCTGGCGATCAACAGCCGCTCAAGAACTGGATCCGCATAAATGGGGCCTTAGCCGCCCTCGTCGCCGGCGAAAGTCAGGATGCCGTGCGTCGCTTCCGCGCGCTTGCCAACGAGGAGCCCTATTCCACGGCCGAAAAAGAACGCCTCCTTGCCAGCTTCTTTGTAGAGGCGAGCAAGCAGCTCATCAAGGCAGACAAACCAATTCCAGCTTCGATCACGCGTTTGTACTCGAACGAAAACTTTGAAGCCTTCGGTCTGCTCTGCTTCGGCGTGCACGACTGGGCGATTGAAGAGGCGGCCAACGCCAGCGCGATCTTCGCTTCCTTCCTTAGGGCAACCCTGCCTCCGTCTGAAAGCTGGATCAATGAACTCAAGCCGATGGCCGCAGAGTATGCTTCCGACTGCGATCGCGTCGCCGAAATCGAGAAGGACTTCGCAGCGGTGACCGAACCGGAATCCGCCCGGGCTTTGGCCCAAAAAGTGCATGCGGCACAGGGCGAACTCAAACTCGACGGAGCGCTGGCGGCACGCTTGAAGTCCATCGAAGCGGATTTGATCGCCAAAGGCGCCACTCCCTAGGAATGTCATCGGCTCTTCGCATGCTTCCTCTTGCGAGACGCTCGGACATGGCGGATAAAGCAACATAATGAGCGAGCCAAACCTGCCTACACCCGAGCAGCTGCAGCAACGTCTCCAGGAGTTCTTTCGCGCCAGCTTTGCTATGCCGGCGCAGGCAAATCCAGCGGAGAGTGCAGAAGAACCTGCCCCCGAGCCGAAGACGCATCCCGTCTTTGAGTTCAAGCTTACTCCGCGCGATATCAAGCGCCATTTGGACCGCTTTGTCATTCAACAAGATGAAGCCAAGAAGGTCCTCAGCATCGCCGTCTGTGATCACTATCATCATG
>DATLIT010000123.1:0-2531 GCA_035539295.1 Terrimicrobiaceae bacterium
GCCAGCGCCTCGGTGGCCGTGAGGCCATCGGGGCCCGCTTCGGACGAAAGCATCTGCTTTTGCTGCTTCAGGCCCGCCACGCGCACCTCGAAAAATTCATCTAGGTTTGAGCTGACGATGCAGAGAAATTTCAGCCGCTCGAGGAGCGGATTCGATTCATCAATCGCCTGATCGAGGACGCGCTGATTGAACTCCAGCCAACTCAACTCGCGATTGATAAAGTAGGAGCCATCGGAAAAATCCATGCTGCCATCGTCCGCCTACGGACTACAAGGTCAAGGTGAGATTTTGGAGATCCTGTCGGTGCTCTTGGGAGCTGCTAGGCTCGCGCGAGCCAGGCTTGGGTTGCGTACTTGTTGGCCACCAGCGCTTTCGTCCGTGCGAGGGTGGCCGTCGTCAAGGAAAATTCGCAGGTTTCCCCAGCGAACAACTCAAGGAGATGCGGCGCAAAGTTCCGGAGAGGGCTCACATTCTGAATGCTTCCCTGGTGCAGGAACCCTCTACGGGTCCTGCGCTGCGCGCCGCCGCACAGCTTACGATGATCAACGCCGATGACATCGTGTAATGCGGGCGCCGCGAAGCAGGAGAGGCCTTCCACGCAATCGCGTGGTTCTGCCAGCTGTGCCGCGCAACCGATCTTCATGAGCGCCGCCGCCACACCGGAATGGATCAGCCGATAGGCCTGAAGTGGCCGTGCGCTGGCGAGCGGTTCGCTCGAGGGGACGAGTAGAGCGAACGTCCAATCGTCGAGGTGTCCCACGATTCCGCCGCCCGTCCATCGGCGGACGCAGGGCAGAGCGGGGAAACGGTCGCGCACCGATGCGAGAGGCAACGAGTATCCGAAGGACACAGTTGGTTCCGCCCATCGGTAGACGCGCAGCAACGGGCGTTGCGCGATCTCGAGCAGCGCTTCGTCAAGAGCCATTTGTTCGGCGCCGCTTCGGGCAGTCTCATCGTCAAAGAGATCGATTACATCGAAGAGCGGCATTGCAAAATCAAGAGTGTCCTGCGTTCAATGAGTCAACTCTGGCCATCTGGCTCGACCTGAAATCTACCATGGCAAAACCCGCACTTGGCAAAGGACTCAGCGCGTTGATAAACGCTCGGGTTGCCGCTCCGGCACCCAGGGAAGAGCTCGGCGAGCGCATCGAGTCCTTGCCGCTGGATCTGATTACGCCGAGCCCGCTCCAGCCGCGGCAGGAGTTTCGCAACGAGCATCTCCAGGAACTTGTCGAGAGCATTCGGGAACGCGGCATTATCCAACCGCTCATCGTCCGGAAGGTAGGCGACAAGTACGAGCTGATTGCCGGTGAACGCCGCTGGCGCGCCGCTCGCGAGCTCCAACTTATCGAGGCGCCGGCGATCGTTCGCACAGCCAGCGATCGCGAGGTTCTCGAGCTCGCTCTGATCGAAAACCTCCAACGCGAAGATCTGAATCCCATCGAGGAGGCCGGCGCGTACGAACGGCTCCACCGCGATTTTGGTCTCACCCAGGAAGAGATCTCCAAACGCGTTGGCAAGAGTCGAGCGTCGGTCGCGAATGCCATGCGGCTTCTCGACCTGGATTCCGGTGCGCAAGCGCTCCTCAAGCAAGGGCGACTCTCCGTCGGGCATGCTAAAGTCTTGCTCTCCCTCAAGTCTCACGAGGAGCAGCGTTTGCTGATGGATGTGATTGTGCGGCAGGGGGCCTCCGTCCGTGTGGCGGAGAAATTGGCCGCGCAGCAATTCGTCCGACTAGGAAAGCCTTTCTCCAAACGCACCTCGGGGGACGAACCGACACTCTCTCCCGCCATCCAAAACCTACAAAACCTTCTCACGCGTCGCCTCGCCACACGCGTGGTCATTCACCATGCCGAAAAGCGTGGAAGCATTTCCATCGAGTACTACGGCACTGATGATCTCCACCGCATCATAAGCGAACTGGGTGTCGATCCGGAGCAACCGTGAAATCATATCGAAAGGAGCTTTGGTTTGACGTTCCACGGCGCCGCGAACTCATCAATATCACTGAAGAGGTCTTGAAATGCTTGGCTGAAAGTGGAGTTCGCGAAGGCCTTTGCCTGGTCAATGCGATGCACATCACGGCAAGTGTGTTTATCAACGACGACGAAAGCGGTCTGCACGCGGACTACGAAAAATGGCTCGAGCAATTGGCGCCTGAAACCCCCCACCGGCAATATCGCCATAACAACACCGGCGAAGACAACGCGGACGCGCACCTTAAACGCACAATCATGGGCAGAGAAGTCGTCGTGGCGATCACGAATGGAATCCTCGACTTCGGTCCGTGGGAGCAAGTTTTCTATGGTGAGTTCGACGGTGGTCGCCGTAAAAGGGTGCTCGTCAAGATTATCGGAGAGTGACCACCTTCTGAATCAAGCAAGCTCCGCCCGAGTGGATCTTAAGCACAGAGAACACAGAGTCAGCACATAACGAAACGCGTCTTATCGCGTTGGGGAGATTGGAGTTTGTGCAGGCGATCGTGACCGATGACAACCTGCGGGACCTCTTTATTAAGAACTGTGCGCCTC
>DATLIT010000124.1:0-4574 GCA_035539295.1 Terrimicrobiaceae bacterium
GGGCAATTCAGAGCAGCCTCCTCGAGGGTGGCACGGGAAGGAAGCGTCTCCCGCAAAGGAATCGTCACGCTGACTTCAAGTCTTTGAATTCGCCGCGGCGGTTTTGTGGTCATGTGCTTTCGCACGATGGCGCGCGTCCCCGAAAGATCAAGATCGAGAGAGCGCTTTGCCGCCGCGATCGCCATCGTGGTCAGCATGCATACACCCAGAGACGTCGCAGTCAGGTCAGTAGGACTAAAGGCTTCTCCTTTGCCCAAGTTGTCTTTGGGAGCATCGGTGAGAAGCCTCGCGCGAGAAGGCTCGTGAATAGCGAAACAGTGGAAACCGCCTTCGTATTCAACGGAGATTTCGACCATGCCCGAGCTTATTGCCTCGAGCGCGCTTGCAAAGTGGAATCGACGCGACTCAGGCGGCGACGCGCACGCGCTTTAAGCGTCCGTGATTCTCGAGCAAAACGCGCCCACTTTCGAAGAGGTCAATGACCGCAGCAAGCGTTTCGCTACTGTCGCGGGCGCAAGAAGACACAATGCTGATCAACTCGCCCAATGAATACTGCTTCCCGTTGATTTTACGATATGGATCTTTCATGGCTATCCGCGAATAACGATGTTGCAACATTAGACCCAGAAAGGCGTCGCTTCGTTCAATTCTCAGCAAAGATATTGCGAGACTAACCGACGGCGCCGTCGCCATTAATCGATCTGGTTGTATTGGCCGCTGTCGACCTTCCGCCAGAACTCACTGGTTGGCTGATCGGGAGGATCCTGCGGTGAACGCAAAATTTTCAGCGTGCGATGAAGGCGCAGCACACTGAGTGAGTTTTTGTCGCTCATCAGCTTCGGACTCAACGTCAACGATTCGAGGGGAAGCTTGAGTAGGGTCCGCAAATTTATCGGATTGAGCCCGGCGAGATCGAGACGTTGCAGTCGCCGGCAGGCTCCAAGCGGCGCAAGGTCGGTGATTTGAGTGAACGAGAGATCGAGTTTATTTAGAAGGGGCATTCCCCAGGCAAAATCTACGTTGGTCACCTCGGAGAATGCGAGCGTGACAGATCGAACGCGGAGAAAGCCTCGCGGATTTTGCGGCAGCCCCTCGATCCGAGATTTCGAGAAATCCAGAGAATCCAGTGGCAGGGAAAATATCGTTTGCCAATCAATACTGCTTGCTCCGATGACGGCCAGTCCCGAGACATCGATACCGCGCAAGGGACTCAAGTCGTTCACCTCTTCGGCACCCCAAATGATCACATCGGTGCGATCGAGGCGCTCGGTAGCAACATATGCCTGCAGACCGGTTCCATTGCGACGAATCAATTCGAGCGCGACTTCGTTAGCCGTGAATTTCTGACGAAGGGGACCCGGAGCCTTGTTCGACGCGTGGCGCAGACTCGGCTTCCGATTAAAAAATTCGAGAATGCCTCCCGCGGTGACATTTTGAACGAGGGGCGAGGCAAGCAGAGCTTCTGCTCCCTTCAGGTATTTATCCGAGCCGCCGTTGGCCATGGTCGTCGCCAACTCAAGCGCTTCGACAGCACCCTCGATTTCGCTCGGGGGTTGATCAAGATTGACGACCTGGCGAAAGCTGTCGACTGCCCGGTCAAACTCCATGAGCGCCCAATGCAAGCGTCCTTTTAACATCCAAGCCGCGATCATGTTGGGTTGGATGACCAGTGCGCGCGAAACACTGTTCAGCGCCTCCGTCAAGCGGTCGACAATCTTACCCGGCGTCCTCTCGAGTTTGTCGAGTTCTTCGGGAGAAAGTTCGAGATCATAAATCCGAAGGGCTTCGCTCATGGCTAGTTTCGCCCCGGCTGGCAGCTCCGGGCTTGATTCGCTGAATACGGCTGCGACTGGAATCGCCGGCGCGCCCTGCGCCGTCTGCACGTCGGCGATCTGTTGCTCAAGCTCCTCCTCGGGTTGAGCGGCAGCGAGCTCAACCTCATTCCCACGATCACCCTCGGCTTGCGTTTCTACGAGCGTTTCTTTGATTTGCGCTTGCGCGTCACTGGCCGCGCTTTCCGCGCGTTGCATTTCAGCCAAAGCCTGCTCGGCACGGGTCTGCTGCGATCTGGCCTCCTCGGCTGCCAATTGCGCCTCCTGTTCCTTGCGAGCGACCGCTTCCAATTGTTGCTCGGCTAAAATGTATTGATCGTGCGCAGCCTTGAGCCGCGCATTGAGAAAATAAATTGCGAGTCCGGCGCCAACGACAATCACGAAGACAGATGCGCCGATCACTCCGGAGATAACCTTGTTTCGCACGACAAGCTTTTTCAGCAAATCCAGCGGAGAAACTGGCTTGGCGCTGATGAGTTCGCCTCGCCGATAATGATCGATGTCCGCGCGCAAAGCAGCGACGTTGCGATAGCGGTCGTCTGGCTCGTTCCGCAGAGCCTTCAAGGTGATGATCTCGAGATCGGGGTGAATCTGTGGGTTGAAAGTTCGAGGGCGCGCGGGCTCGTGCGTCTTCAAGGCTTGGCCATCAATAACAATGTTTCCGGTAGCCTCGAAATGTCGGCGCCCCGAGAGCATCTGATAAAGGATAGTTCCAATGCTGTAGACATCAGCGCGCTCATCGACATCCTTGCTGGATTCGGCCTGCTCGGGCGCCATGTTCTCGAGTGTGCCAACAACATGGCCGGTCAATGAGAGCGATCGGGAACCCTCACCGCTTTTTAGCTTGGCAAGGCCGAAATCGGCCACGAGCGGTTCGCCATCTTCACGGAGCAGAATATTCCCCGGCTTGAGATCCCGATGGAGGACACCATGTTCATGAGCGAACTGAACAGCGTCGCATACTTTTAAAATCAGGCTCAGCGTTTGCTCAATTGGAAGGATCCGTGTTTCTTTGGCGCGTGGAGGTGGATCCGCTTCGTCCGATTTCTCGTTGGACGCAGATCGTGCGGAGCGCACTGAACGAATAAGCTCTCGCAGTTCGCTCTCTCCCTCAGTCCCACTTGAGCGTTCGCTGGAAGCTTTCTCATACAATAGGTCGGAAAGCGGAATTCCATCGACGAACTCCATCGCGATGTAGTCAATGCCGTCGAATTCGTTCAATTCATAGACTCGGCAAATATTGCGATGCGGGAGCCGCGCCATGATCTCCGCCTCACGTCGGAAGCGCTTCAACTGCCCATCAGTGACTGTCTGGCTAGAGTGAAGAATTTTGATCGCCAGGGTATTCCCAAAGCGGTCAATGCCGCGCCAAACCGTTCCCATCCCTCCGGTGCCGATTACCTCAATAAGCTTGTATCTACCAAGCGCCTGAGTCGCTTGAGTAGTAACGACATTGTTTTCACTTAGCTCGAACGAATCGCTCACCAGGGCCGGTCGAACTACCCGAAGAACGGGCGTGGGCTGATCCCTGCCCGGCACACGGAAGGACCAGAGGTAATCAAAGTACAACTCTGTGCGATCGGGATCCTCCTGGACACCGCGCCCGACGAGGTAAACAACTTTCCGAAGATGTTCCGGGACGGGGCTGATCTCCATCTCCGACCAGTCGATGTCACTCGAGTCGGGCTCGTGTTCGCTTTCGGCGCGGATGTGCTGCCAACCTTCCGGAAGAGTTCGGAGCATGTGGGTCAAAGTGTGCTCCGGCAGAATCGCTTCTCCCGGACGTGCCAGATCAGACAAGCGGGCGGCGAGATCGAGCGGCGCTCCGATCGCCGTGTAGCGCTGCCAGATGGAAGTGCCAAATACACCCACGAGCGCATCGCCCGTCCAGATTCCACAGGAACAGGGCGGCAATTCTTTGCCTTCGCGATAAAGTCCGGCGTGGAGCTGAGAAGCTCTTTGAATCTGCTCGCAAGCCGCCAGAACCGCCCGCAAGGGATGATCGGAGTAGTAGCGCGGCGCTCCGCAGATTCCGAGAACGGTGTCGCGCGCGGTTTCGCCTACGGTGCCGCCAGTGTTGCGCACGGATTCAGATGCCTCCTCAACGAACGAATCAATGATCAGCTTCATCTCCATCGGATCGAGGCGGAGTGCGAGCTGTGGCAGCCCGCGAAGTCGCGTGTAGGTAATGCTAAGATATCTTCTCTCAGGATGGCGGACTGTTCGCAGCTCCTCCTCGCTGAGCAGTTCCAGCGGCGTTCCACTGGATTCGCGCAATTCGCTTGTGGCGTGGCTGGGAGATCCAATCTCATCCAAAACGATGTCAAGTGTCCCGCCGCTGGCATACACCTGCGCCTCGAACACCTTTCCGTCTCCATCGCTGACCAGACGGTTGCTGGTGCGACCGGATGGGGGACGTGCGAAGCATTCGGAAATCTCGCCACTACAGAGGCGCGAAACTTCCTCTAGTGATGAGCCGATCAGGTGGCGCTTGGGTGTCTTCAGATAGGCCGCCAAAGCATCGTTTGCGTAGATGATGATGTCATCGATCGAAACTCGTGCGATCATCGTGCGCAGCGGAGCGCTCTGAGCGGCTGACATGGGAAAATTATCTTGTTACGGCTTTGCCCGGGCTCGCGCAATCCCGTTGAAAATCATACAGGCTTGGAGTAGCAACGGAAGCTCGTGTTCATCTACGCCCGAGCACTTCGTTATTTTCGTCCCTATTTTTGGCCGACGCTG
>DATLIT010000125.1:0-2916 GCA_035539295.1 Terrimicrobiaceae bacterium
ACTCGAAACCGTCGACACCTCCGCTATCTCTGCGCGCCTCGCCGAGTTGCGGAGGTTCCTTTGACCTTTCCGCTTTGAGCCGTCGCCTGGCGGATGTCGAGGGGCGGATGGCCTCGCCGGATTTTTGGAACAATAAGGAAAAGGCCCAGAGCGATGTGGAACTCGTCTCCGAGCTTCGTTCCAAAATTCAACCCTTCCAGGCGCTGGAATCCCGCGCCGCCGACCTTGCCGTTCTCAAGGAACTCGCCGCCGAGGAGTCTCCGGACCAGCAGGCTGGAATCATTGCGGAGGTTACCTCGGAATATGAATCGCTTTTGCGAGATCTCGAAAAGTTTGAACTGCAGCAATTCCTCTCGAACGAGTTTGACACGAACCCGGCTTTTTTGACGATTCATGCCGGCGCCGGCGGCACGGAATCCTGCGACTGGGCAGAGATGCTTCTGCGAATGTATTCGCGCTGGATCGAGCGGAACGACCTCCGCTCCGAGACGGTCGACATCCAGGTTGGGGATGAGGCTGGCATCAAATCGACCACCCTGCGAGTCTCGGGTGATCACGCCTACGGCTATCTAAGAAATGAAATCGGTGTCCATCGCCTCGTGCGGATTTCCCCATTTGATTCCAACAAGCGTCGCCATACTTCGTTTGCCAGCGTTGATGTCGTTCCTGAAATTGAAGATGCGCCCATTGAGATCAACGAAGCTGACCTGAAGTTTGATACGTTTCGCTCGGGTGGCAAGGGTGGTCAGAATGTCAACAAGGTCGAGACTGCTGTGCGGATCACCCACCTCCCTAGCGGTATTGTCGTGGCTTGCCAGGCCGAGCGAAGCCAGGGGCGCAATCGGGACGTGGCCATGAAAATGCTTAAAGCCAAGCTCTATCAAATCGAGGCAGACCGAAAGCGTGCCGAGGCGGAACGCCAATACGGCGAAAAGGGAGACATCGCCTGGGGTAATCAAATCCGTTCCTACGTCTTCCAACCTTATCAAATGGTCAAAGACCTCCGCACCGGTGTGCAAACCAGTGACATCCAAGGCGTCATGGATGGAAATATCGACGCCTTTGTCGAAGGCAAACTGCGAGGCCTCACCTACAAGAAAGGCGCCCAGGACGAGGTCGACGCCTGAGCAAAGCAGTTGCGCCGATCGCTCAAACGCGTTCAGCGTGAGCAAGCCCTGGAAACCAATTCGTAGGAGCGTGCGGACTCCACTCGGTTTTAAGAGTTCATAACCAGTTTTGCGTTGACCCAAAACAGCTAAGGGCCCATTCTGCCTGCCTCGGACGCTCGCCAGCGCCATTCAAGTCCGGTCGACCATCGCCATCTCCCAATCCACGATAAACCAGAACAACTAGCAACGCTCCCATGAAAATCCCTCATATTCTTAGAAAACCACTTTGCTTTGCGCTTGGAGCCGCCCTCCTCGTCGAGCAACTGCAGGCCGCCGAGAAAGAGCTTAAGTCCGTAGCCGTTACCGTCGGCGACCTCGGAAATCCCTTCTTCGTTCAGATCGCCCACGGCGCCGAGGCAAAAGCGAAGGAAATTAATCCCAAGGTCAAGTTCGGGTCGCTTTCGAGCAACTACGACGTCAACAAACAAACCAATGACGTTGATAATTTGATTTCCTCAGGGACCACCCTACTCTTGCTCAATGCCGCGGATAGCAAAGGGATCGCGCCGGCGGTGAAAAGAGCCAAGGGCGCAGGCATGGCGGTGATCGCCGTCGACGTTGGCGCAGAGGGAGGAGTTGATGCCACGGTCACATCGAACAACCGCCAGGCCGGTCAGCAAGCCGCTCAGTACATCGTGGACAAGCTCAAAGGTAAGGGACAGATCGTTATTGTTAATGGACCCCCTGTTACAGCCGTCCAGGACCGTGTTGCGGGGGCCATGGACGTTTTCAGCAAGAATCCCGACATCAAGATTCTTTCTCAAGATCAGAATGCCGGGGGCAGCCGGGATGGGGGTTTGCGAGTGATGACCGATCTTCTGACCGCAAATCCGAAGATTGACGCGGTATTTGCTATCAATGATCCGACAGGGATCGGCTGCGATCTTGCGGCTAAGCAAGCGAATCGCAATGAATTCTTCATCGTGGGCGTCGATGGCTCTCCTGATGCCGTGGCCGCCCTGAAGAGCAAGGGCAGCTTGTTCGAAGCCACTCCGGCGCAGGATCCCTACGCGATGGCTCAGAAGGCCGTCGAAGTCGGCGCGGACGTCATGGGAGGGAAAAAACCGGCGGAGGACACAATCCTTATTCCGACCAAGCTCATCACACGCGACAATGTCAACGAATACCAAGGCTGGACCAAGTAGCCAGCCTGGACAACCTATCCTCACGGTCCGCGGGGTAACGAAGAGTTTCCCCGGCGTCCGTGCGCTCAAGGGGGTGGATCTCACCATCTACCCGGGTGAAGTCCACGCTCTGGTGGGAGAAAATGGTGCTGGCAAGAGCACCTTGATGAAAATTCTCGCCGGCGCGCAGGGGCCCGATGGTGGCGAAATCAAGCTGGACGGCAAGTCGGTGCATTTCCATTCGCCGCATCAAGCGCGGCTCGCCGGCATCGGAATCATCTATCAGGAACTGACCATTGCTCCGAACTTAACGGTCGCCGGAAATGTCTTTCTCGGATCGGAAGAAACAAAGCTCGGCTTTCTCACGGACACGCCGGCAATGATTCAACACACTCAAGCGGTCCTTGATCGTTTGGGCGCAAGGTTCCGAGCGAGCCAACGGGCGGCGCACCTCTCCATCGCTGAACAACAACAGATCGAAATAGCACGCGCGCTGTTCTACAAAAGCCGGATTCTCGTGATGGACGAACCGACTACGGCGCTGTCCGACCGTGAGACGGATCGTCTCTTCGACATCGTTCGACAGCTGCGCTCCGAAGGTTTAGCAATCATTTACATTAGCC
>DATLIT010000126.1:0-2764 GCA_035539295.1 Terrimicrobiaceae bacterium
TCATGTCTGATCGAGGGGGAGGATGGCGGCGTAGATGGCGCGATGATCGCTCGCTTCGTTCCAGCCAGGCGAGTCGTCGATGCCGCACTTTTCAGTTACGACTTCGCGGACCAGGCCTGGACTGACCAGCAGATAGTCGATCCGGGAGTATTCGTCGGCGGTCTTCCAATAATACGTCCAACGCTCATTACGACTGTCTCGGAGCCACAGGTCCATCATGTAACTGGGCGTGCCTTTTAATCCGATGATCTGGCGAATCGGGTATTGATTCTTCGTGTCATTGAGATCGCCAAAAAGCATGAGATTTAGATCGGGTGAGGTCTCCAGAATTCGATCAAGATGTGCGCGCAAATGCCGTGCTTCCTTTGCGCGCATCCGCGCCTGGTCGTACTCCGGGACCTCCCGACGCGACTTCAAATGCGCTCCGACCAGACGCAAGCGGTAGCGAGGATTGATCTCCACGGTTACATCCAGAATACCGCGATTCATTTGCAATGGATGGCCATCAAGCTCGACGTAGATTTGATCGCGTGAGTTGCGCTCGACGATCGGAAATTTGCTCAGCAGGGAAATGTGACGCACCTGATCAGCTCCCTGCACCCATTCCCGATAGGTGTAGTCCAGACCTGCTTCTCTCAAACGCCTCTGAAGGTCGGCGAGCATCGATTCGTCGCCGATTTCTATTAACCCAACGATGTCGGGCTTTATTCGATTGAGGACTTGAATAACCGCCGCAATCGCCTGCTCGGACTTGGCTGGTTCATCGGTGAGAGGGTGCTCGTTGGCTGGATCGACCAGCCAATAGCTTTGGACGTTATACGAGGCGACGATGATCTCCTCGCCAGAAAGCGAAGCGCAAAGAACGAAGCTGAGGAGCCAGCAAGCGGCTTTGCGCATCGGCAGGATTCCCTGCGAACGGCTCAGGAAGGCTTATGCGGCTGTTTCTCGACTGGCTCTTTCACTTCCAAGTCGGCCGTGCTCTTGTGCACTTCGCGCTCAAATTCGTCACGAGCCTTCTTGAACTCTCCCAAACTCTGTCCAATCCCTCGAGCAAGCTCCGGTAGCTTCTTGGCTCCGAAAAGCAGGACGATCACGACGAGAATGAAGAGGGTTTCTGGCCAACCGGGCATACCAAAGGCGATTGGTAGATTCATTTGGCACACGCTACAACGTATTTGCCTCCTTGCAAAGAAATCTCAGAGGTCAAGAGATTCGCCAATGGGCATCAGTTCCAGCTTAACTCCCGCCCGCGCGAAAATCCCATCGGCTTCGCTATGATCGATCTGGATCGGGGGAAACGTATCGTAGTGAACGCCGACGACTCGCCTGCACTTGAGGATTCCCGCGGCTTTGGCGGCATCGCTTGGACCCATCGTGAAATTGTCACCCACGCAGAGCACAGCAAAGCGCAAATCGAACTCGTGCGCGATGAAATGCATGTCGTACGTCAGCGCCGTGTCGCCCGAGTAGTAGAAAGCCTCCTGGTCATTATGGACGACAAAACCTCCGGGATTGCCTCCATAGCTGCCGTCGGGAAGCTGGCTTGAGTGGACAGCATTGACGAACTTGACGCGCCCAAAATCGAAGGTGTAGCCTCCGCCATGATTGAGCGCGTGTGCCTTCTCGAGGCCTTGCTTGCTCAGCCAGCCAACAATCTCGAAATTCGAAATAACAGTCGCGCCAGTGCGTTTGCCGATCTCGACGGCATCGTTGATGTGGTCGAAATGACCGTGCGAGATTAGGATGTAATCGGCTTCAACCGTCTCGATCTTGATGTTTTTTGCGAGAGGATTCGGCGTAATGAACGGATCAAAGAGAAGGGTCTTGCCTCCGAATAGGACGGAAAAACAGGAGTGGCCATAGTAGGTGAGCTTCATGGACAGAAATGCTAACCGCAGAGAACCCAGAGGACACAGAGTTTTCTAAGATAAAGAGACTACTGAAGTTGTTATCGGAGTCAGCGGTTTGCGTGCACAAACCTGAATGTCTCCTAGCTAAAGCGCGATCGCTTGTAGCTTCCTCTGTGTTTCTCTGTGGTCAGAAATGCCAGATCGTCTATGCTCAGGTCTGGCGGCTCTAGGGACCGAGGAGCGTTGCAGCGGCTTGCGGAGATGGGAGTCCCCAGGCGTTCCAACGCCGAAGGTATTCATCGCGCGGAAGGAGGACGTAATAGGGATTCTTCTCCTTTCGCAGCCAACTGACGATGCGCCGAATGGAGCTCTCCGGCATAACCGTGCATCCGGCCGAAGAGCGGTTCGGCCCCCTTTGGATGTGAAAGAAAATGGCGCTGCCGGCACCGGCCTCGGGCGGATCGGCGTTGTGACGAATTTCAATGAGCCAGCGATGCGGTGGATCGTCAAGACGCATCTTCTGCTTCTCAAACCACGGGGGCGGATTTCTTGGATCGATGACCACGTGCTGGTTGTAGTGCGGCAGCGTGGGGTCATCAATCCACGCATCGGCCTCCGTGATTGTGTGAAAAGGATATTCGGCCCCCTCGGGAAGGGCAGGGTCGTAGGTGTAAATTTTTCCAATCTTGAAAACGCCCGCAGGCGCACGCTTATCGCGTTCGGTTTTCTGCAAACCGGGTTCGTTGGTGCCGAGCACACCTCGTCCCCAGGCTAGCCCGCTTTTGCCATAGAGGACCCGAAAAGGCGCAGAGATTGCCCGCCACTGACCGCCATCTCGCTCAAAGAGCTGAAGTTTACCGGAGGTGGAATCCCAGTCGGCAGCGACAGAGACAGCCAGCTGGGTGATCGACCGA
>DATLIT010000127.1:0-4611 GCA_035539295.1 Terrimicrobiaceae bacterium
ATGCCCATCGCGGCCATGAGATTTTCGGCGTTGTGAACTCCAGGGAGCTTGGTCGCGCGCTGATCAAGCACGGGTTCGTTGCGGTAATGGATAATTCCATCGCGCAGTGTGAAGTCGGCATCGGGAACGTAGGCGCTAAAAGTGATGTGCCGGGCGGCGAGCGAGGGCAGGTTCTCGCGAGCGTTGACGACGGCGAAATCGTCCGCCGTCTGATTCAGGAAGATGCGGAGCTTGGCTGTGCGATATTCATCCATGTCGCGGTAGCGATCGAGGTGATTGGGGCTGAGGTTCAGCCAGACCGAGACATGGGGGTGGAACGCGTCGATGGTCTCGAGCTGGAAGGAGCTCACCTCAAGAACCATGACGTCGAGCTCGTGGCTCTGACGTACCGCAGTCGCGAAGGGCAGACCAATATTGCCGCTGGCCATGGTTCTGACGCCTGAACCCTGCAGCATTACGGTGGTCAACTCGGTCGTGGTGGTCTTTCCGTTGGTGCCGGTAATGGCGACTACCGGGCAAATGCATTCTTCGAAGGCCAGCTCGAGTTCTCCGATGATGGGAATCTTTTTCCGAAGAACGTTCTGCACGAGCGGAACCGCCGGGTCGATGCCGGGGCTAAGGATGCAGACGTCGTATGAACCCGGCTCCGTGTCCGCGGCGGGACCAAGGAGAATGCGGATGCCTTGTTCCTCGAGCTTGGCTGCCTTTTCTCGGAGCGCGGCATTGTCACTGCTTTCGTAGATGGTGACCTCGGCACCTTCCTCGCGCAAAAGGATGGCGGCTGCTTCGCCGCTATGGCCGAGGCCGAGAACGACAGCATTCTTTCCGGAGTAGATCATCGTAGCTTCAAGGTTGCCAGCCCGAGGAGGGCGAAGAGGATGGAGACGATCCAAAAGCGGACAATGACGGTATTCTCCTTCCACCCGCTTAGTTCAAAATGGTGGTGGATCGGCGACATTTTGATGATCCGTCGGCCGGTCATCTTGAAGCTGAGGACTTGCAAGATCACTGACAATGCTTCGATGACGAATACTCCTCCCACGATAACGAGAAGGATCTCCTGCTTGCAGCAGATGGCCACGGCACCAAGCATCCCGCCGATAGCCAGTGACCCCGTGTCGCCCATGAACACGCGGGCTGGGAACGCGTTCCACCAAAGAAACCCAAGGCAGGCCCCCAGCAGCGCGCTGCAAACAACCGCAAGCTCGCCCGAAAAAGGGACGTAAGGAATCTGCAGATATTCCGCCGCACGGACATTGCCGGCGAGATAGGCAAGGCCGGCATAGGTGGCGGCCACGGTGGCTGTGCATCCTGTCGCCAGGCCGTCGAGTCCGTCAGTCAGGTTCACTGCATTCGACGTTCCGACGATAACAAGCAGGTAAAAGACGAAGGTGAGCCAGCCGAGGCTGACGATCAGCGGCTCCTTCAGGAAGGGAATGTAAAGTTGCTTCGCGATTTCGGAGAGTCGCGGGCTGGTCAGAAAGAAGATCGTGAATATCGCTGCCAAGACGCACTGCAGACCGAACTTCAGCTTGCTGCTAATGCCTTTGGAGTTCTTCTTCGAAACCTTGAGCCAATCGTCATAGAAGCCGATCGCACCGAGAAACAAAGTGCTGAAGAGCACAAGCCAGACGAATGGATTCTCGCTTCGTGCCCATAGCAAGGTCGAGACAACGATCGAGCCGATGATCAGCAGCCCTCCCATCGTCGGCGTACCTTTCTTGGCTCCATGCAGCTCGAAGAGCTTGTTCACTTCGTCCTTGGTGCGAATCGGCTGGCCAAATTTTAGTGAGATCAACTGGCGGATCGTCCAGCTGCCGAAGATAATGGAAATCAGGAAAGCGGTGGCCGCGGCGCAGATCGCGCGGAAAGTTATGTAACTGAAAACATTCAGCGCTTTGAAGAAGTCACTTTCGTGGCCGGCCTTGCGCGCCCACTCACCGAGCTCGTAGAGATAGTAGAGCATCAGAAGTTCTCGATCACGCGCTCCATGCGGGCGGCGCGACTACCCTTGACGAGAACGAGGTCGCCTTCGCGAGCCATCTTTCTCAGCAGACCGGCCGCTTCGGCGGTGTCGGCGGTAGTGTGCACTTCCTTCAGTCCAGCTGCGCGCGCGGTGTCCGAGAGGGGGGTCGTTTCGGTGCCCACGACGATGAGCGCGTCGGCGACTCGAGCGGCGTTGCGACCGACACGCTGATAGCCGGCGGCGGCGTGCTCGCCGAGTTCACCCATTTTGCCCAGAACTGCGATTCGGCGCCCCGCTACCGGGAGTGCGCCCAGCGTCTGCAGCGCCGCCTCCATGGAATCCGGATTCGCGTTGTAAGTGTCGTCGAGCACGGTGACGCCTCGGAGGATCCGGCGGGCCAATCGGCCACCGGTGAGGCGCGCAGCGGCGAGACCTTCGGCGCATTCTTCCAAGTCAAGACCTAGCTCCAGCCCGGCTGCGACCGCGAGGAGCGCATTGCGGACCATGTGCTCGCCGGGAGCGGGGACCTCGGCGGGGAAAGACTTCGTTTCGGTATGGATCGTGAAGCGAGACCCTTCAGCAGTCATCACGATGTTTGAAGCCCAGAGCGTGCCGGAGGACAGACCCGCGCGAATCACCCGCGCGGTAGTGCGGCTCGCGATGTGCGTCGCGAAATCATCCTCGGTCGGAAGAATGACAGCGCCGCGCTTTCCGACAGCTTCGGCGAGCGCGCCCTTCTCGTTGGCGATGGCTTCGCGCGAGCCCATGTACTCGATGTGCGCGGCGCCGATGTTTGTTATGATGGCAAGATCCGGGCGGGCGAGCCGCGCAAGCGGTGCGATTTCGCCCGGATGATTCATGCCGATCTCCCAAACCGCTGCATCGTCGGAAATGGAGGCGGACAAGATCGAGAGAGGCAGTCCGATGTGGTTGTTCAAGTTTCCCTCGGTTTTGACCACGCGGTAACGGACCGAGAGGACGGCCGCGGTGAACTCCTTCGTGCTGGTTTTACCGCTGCTTCCGGTAATACAGACCACCCTTAGCGCCAACCGGTCGCGCCAGGCCGCAGCCAAGCGGTGCAAGGCGAGCAAGGTATCATCCACGACGATGACCGGGAATTCGGCGGTCAATTCGTCCGGCAGTGTGTCGAGAATTGCGCCGGCCGCACCCTTAGCCACGGCATCCTTTGCATAAGTGTTGCCATCATGTTTTTCCCCGCGCAGCGCGAGATAGAGATCGCCAGAGACGAGTGTTCTCGTGTCTTTGGAGATTCTTCGGACCGTTTGTGAGGGGTTTCCGCCATGGAGAGTGCCATGGCACATGTCGGCGAGCTCGGTGAGCGTCAGCGCATCCACAATCAAGAATCCCCTGGGCGTGTCGGTGGCAGACGATCGGCCAGCGTGGCGATGTCGTCGCTTCCGCTCACGCGGCTTTCCCCTTCCAGTTCCACTCGCTTGGCTTCGATGGCCCGCCGGGCGACGGCGGAATCATCGAACGCGATCTTCTTATCGGCGAACTCCTGATATCTCTCATGACCCTTTCCGGCGATGAGAATGATATCACCGGTCGCCGCGAGGTTCACCGCCCGCCGGATGGCGTCGGTTCGATCGAGGATTTCCTCGTGACGATTGCCGCGCAGACCGGCGCGCATGTCGGCGATTATGCGCGCGGGATCTTCGCTCCGTGGATTGTCTGACGTCAAGATGGACCAATCGGAAAATTCCTCTGATGCGGCGGCCATCAGCGGGCGCTTGGCGCGGTCCCGGTCGCCGCCGCATCCAAAAACCGTGATCAGGCGATTGGGTTTGAGCTCACGAAGGGTGCGCAGGACGTTTCGGAGTGCATCCTCGGTGTGCGCATAATCCACAAATACCTGGAAGCTACGCTTTGCCGGCACGCGCTCGAGGCGTCCGGAAACTTGCGGCGCCCTCGCGATGGCGGCTACGGCGGCGCGAAGCTCCATGCCCATCGATGCGGCGGCTGCGATTGCCGCGAGTGAATTGTAAATGTTGAAAGAACCGATCAACGGCAGCCGCACGAGGAAACTGCGACCTTTGCCCTCGAGATGATATTCGCTGCCGGTCGCGTCGAAACGAATGTCAGTTGCCCGATAGTGGCAACCGACACGCTGACCGTAGGTGATCACCGCGATCTTTTTTTTGAAGCGCTCAATCAAGCGATGCCCGTAACGGTCGTCCACGTTGATGATGGCGCGGGCTTTCTTTTTTTGGACGGCAAGTCCCTCGAAAAGCGCCGTCTTCGCCTCAAAATAGTCCTCCATCGTCTTGTGGTAGTCGAGGTGGTCCTGAGTGAGATTTGTAAAGACGGCGGTATCGAACTCCACGCCGCGGGCACGATGCTGAACAAGCGCATGGCTGGAAACTTCCATCGCCACAGCCTTGTTTCCGGCATCGACCATGCGGGCGAGAAGTTGTTGCAGATCGAGAGACTCGGGGGTGGTGCGCGGCGCATCCATCTCCGATTCTCCGATGCAATATTTTATCGTACCGATCAGGCCGCAACGGCGTTGGTTAGCATCCAGCAAATGCTTGACCAGGAAAGCGGTCGTCGTCTTCCCATTTGTCCCGGTGACACCCATGACCTTGAGCTTGCTCGCGGGGTGGCGGTAAAACGCGGCGGCGAGG
>DATLIT010000128.1:0-5563 GCA_035539295.1 Terrimicrobiaceae bacterium
AGCCAGGATTTCGCAGAAGTTACGAGCCGATCCGGCATCAGCGCACCATGCTCGCGCGCAAAATGTCCGATAATTGCTGCCCGCGAGTTGTTGGCCCAGGGGAGCTGGATTGCATCCGCGGGGAACTCATCCGGATGTGGAAGGTAGAGCGCAGAAGGCAAAGTCGCGCTTTCCCCGATTTGATTAGGTCGCAGAATTTGGGTGATCTCAACGACGGTGACTTCGTCGCTCTCGAAGTTATCTGCAGCTACGGCGCTGTTGCTGGTGCCAAGATCAATTCCAAGGCTAAATCGTGCGTTCATCTTCCGGAGAACCGATCCTGCCTCACTTCATCTCGACCAGGGCGGGAGCGATGCTCGGAAGATGCTTGCCTCCTGTCTTGATAATGCGAGGCAATTTGACGGACTCCGTTTTCCAACCCTTGTGGAGCAGAATTCCCTTGAAGGGCGGATCTCCGGTGATTTTTCCCATCAGCCGGTATTCGTCGACCGAATAGTTTTCCGGGATCGTCACCCCTGAACCTTCTTCAGCGTCCGAAATCGGCGTGACCTTGAAATGCTCTTGCAGGACATCCCGGCAGCCGAAGTGCACAACGCGAGCCGCCGCTCCAACGCGGGAGTCATCGTAGAGTGAGACATCATCCATCAGGAAATCGACGAGGCGGCCCTTTTCCTGAAGCAGGCCAAGGAAAGCAACGACTTCGGCCTCGGCCTGGCGTTCAGGCGGCGGAGGCGGAGGCTTGGCGGCAACTGGTGGTGGCGGGGGGGCCGGAGTTTCGCGACGCTCGAAAAAGGAAAGCGCGAGAATGGCGATCGCCAGCAGCAGCGCAACGGCGGCGATTGGAATCGTGTAGGCACTCATCGCCGGGATTAGCAGGAGAGCGTTTAGCACTGCAATCAGCGCTGCGGCGATCGGGACGTAGAATTTCATCTTGTAAATAGCTCGTTCTTTGAAGCGGAATCTCGGCTCCAAGCGCATTGGACACCAGGACGTTCCTTTCGCAAGTGCGAAAGCGACCTTCAGGAGGACTGTGTGATGCTACTGCTAACCTGACTGCCAGAGCTTGGAATGCCTATTGCGATCCTTGCCCGACGAGGGCGCGCACCTTGGCGGCGGTGGCAAGTTCCCGTGCCTCCGCGGCGAGCGCTTCCATGTCGCGCCGGGCGATTGTGCGGATGCTCTCCTTGATCTTCGGAATGAGGGCTGGAGCGAGGCTCAATTCATCGACCCCGAGACCGATGAAGAGACTCGCCGCGATCGGATCGGAAGCCGCTTCGCCGCAAACGCTGACGTGCTTGCCCTCCTTGTGCGCGGCCCGAGTCACTCGTGAAATCAAGCGCAAGACGGCAGGATGAAGGGCATCATGGAACTGTGCGAGACCGGGATTTCCCCGATCAGCCGCGAGCACGTATTGGGTAAGGTCGTTCGTTCCTATGCTAAAAAAGTCCACGCTGCCCGCGAGTTGCTCAATGAGAACCGCCGCGGAGGGCACTTCGATCATGATCCCTAGTGGAACCGGCCAGGCATGAGCCTTCTTTTCACTCTCGAGGGCGGCATGAACCGCCTCCACCTCTGCTCTGGCCTGGTGGAGTTCCTGGAGGTCGGTAATCATCGGAAACATGATTCGGAAATTGCCACCATGAGCCGCGCGCAAGATGGCGCGCAAATGTGCGTGCAGGAGATCGCGGCGCTCAAGGCAGAGCCGGATGGCGCGAACTCCAAGAAAAGGATTGGCTTCACTTGGCAAGCTCAGCGCGGGCACTGGCTTGTCTCCGCCGATATCGAGGGTTCTGATCACCACCGGTCTTTGATCCATTGCCTCTTTAAGGGCGAGCAAAGCTGCGAATTGCTCCTCTTCGCTCGGGATATCGTTTCGATTGAGGAAAAGAAACTCTGTGCGGAAGAGCCCGACTCCCTCGGCGCCGTTGTTCAAGGCATCTGGCGCCTCCGCAGCGTGGCCGAGATTGGCGAAGATCTTTACGGTGTGGTCGTCGGTGGTGGTCGCTGGCGCATGGCTGAGGCGGGCGACTCTCGCCGTCTCTTCCTCGCGCGCGTCCTTCCGTCTCTGCAGTTCCTCCAATTCTTCCGCGGACGGGTTAAGCCAAAGTTTGCCGCTCTCGCCATCGAAAGCGGCAGTGGTGGTCCCGTTTACCGGTCTGACGCTCTCACGATCGAATATTAGCTTGGCCTTGGCGATTGCCGGAATGCCGCGGGCGCGCAAGAGAATGGCCGCGTGTGATGTCCTGCCGCCTTGCAGGCAGATAACTCCGACCACTGATTCCCGCGACAGGCCGGCCACCTGTGCGGGTGTCAGATCCTCGGCAACCAGAATTCCTGGTTGGGGGAGATGCGGAGCCTGGCGGCGTTGAATTCCAAGCGCCTCGAGAACACGATGGCCAATGTCCTGGACGTCCGCGGCGCGTTGCCGCAGATATTCGTCGCTCAAGCCTTGATAGGCAGCCGCCGCCGCCTGGTAGGACCGCTGCCAGGCGAGGGCAGCGTTCTGATGCCCATCCCCGATCGCCTTCTCGGAGGCTTCCAGCAGTTCCGGATCTTCGAGAATAAGCGCCTGCGCACGGAAGATTTCCGCCTCTTCTGCTCCGAGGGACTGTCTGAGCGTAGTTTCATCTCGTGCCAGGTCTGCTTTGGCAGCCTCGATAGCCCTTCTGAGCTTTTCCCTCTCCTTTCTTGTATCACTAACCTTTTGAACAGGGATCTCGGAGTGCACGAGTTTCCAAAGGAAAAGTGCTCCGATGGCAATGCCGGGCGAAACGGGCACCGGACCGGCGGTCGCGGGGGGATGTTCAACAGGGATCTCAGTGCCCGCTTCTCGAGGGTCCGGCAGCTTGAGCGCCTCTCCCAAGCCCGCCTCGATTCGGCTTTTAAGCTCGGCAAGGGCGCTCTGAGCGTCTGGCCCCCGGGCGGCGAGCTCGATCTCATGACCTTGAAGAACCTCGATGGCGGCGAGTGCGCTCATACTTTTGGCCGAAGCAGGTCCCTTGCTGTTTGTCAGATTTCGCACCAGGATTTCGCAATCAAATCTGGCTGCCAGGCGAATCAGGTCGGCCGCAGGGCGAGCGTGCAGCCCATGAGGATTTCGCACGACCACAGTCGCTTTGAGAATCGGGCTGTCGCCGGAGATTGGCTTCTCCGCCGAGTCGTCGTGATGATCGGTCGAGCCGTCGAGGTGTTCCGTCTTGCGGCGAAGGGCTTTCCGAGCTTCTCTGCTTACCTCGTCCAAGCTGGCTCCCAGAGCAGCCAGGACGCCTGCAGCGACAGCACCTTCGACAAGAGGCGCTCCGCACAGGCGCACCTTTTTTCGCTGCGGCTCATCAAGGAATTCCAGAGCGGTTTCAGCACTCAAGATAGCGCTTCCAATGTCGAGCAACACGAGCACACCCTCTTCGCTCATCACCGAATTGATGCCGTTCAAGATCTCGGTGGCATCGGTGCCCAACTCGGCTCGCTCCGGACCGGTGCCTGCAGCGATGGCGATGGGCAATTTCGAGCCGCTCATCGAAATCACGAGTTCCCGAACGGCCGTTGCCAGAGCACGACTGTGAGAAACAAGAACAAGACCGATCATAATTGCCCGAGACAATACAACTGCCTAAGCAGTCCGTTTGAGCGTCTCCGCCAGAGCGGCAATTAGCAGGGCCGAGGAGGCGGCGCCCGGATCCTTATGCCCGACGCTGCGCCCTCCCAGATAGCTCGCACGTCCCTTTCTGGCGACCAGCGGGATCGTCGCGTCTGCCGCTTCGCGCGCCGCCGTTGCCGCCCGGGCGACGGCGTCCTCGAGCGAGTCCGCATTCTTTGGGTGAAGGGCGGCGAGAGCCGGAGTAAGCGCATCAATCATCGTTTTGTCGCCCAAAACGGCTTTGCCGAGATTTACCACTCCGGTGAGTCCAACATCGAAACATTGGCAAAGCTCCTGATGACTGAGCGTAGTTTTGCCGTCAGCGGGACGGGACGCCTGCAGAAAGAACGTGCCGTAAAGCGGGCCGCTTGCGCCCCCCACCTGAGAAATGAGGGTCATGGCGCAAGTTCGAAAAAGCGACCCGATGGACTTGTCGACGAGCACGTCCAATTTGCCTGGTATCGCCGTGAATCCGCGAGCCATGTTCGCTCCGTGATCGGCATCTCCGATTTTGGCATCCAAGTCGGTGAGCTCATCCTTGTGCTGAACGAAGAGGTCGGCGCAATGTCGCAGCCAAGCCTCAATGATTGCCGCGGAGATCGAACTCATCAGATCCCCTTCCTCAGTGCTGGGGCCAGGACAGGGGAATCCCAAAGGCGGGTTAAATCGTCGTCCAGCTTCAGCAAGGTTATCGCTGTTCCTGCCATCTCGAGACTGGTTATGTACGAGCCGACCAAATTCCGCGTGATTTTCAACCCAGCCCGTTGGGCAATCTCGGCCGCCTTACGATAAATGATAAAGAGTTCGATTAAAGGCGTGCCGCCCAACCCGTTGACAAAGAGGAGCACTTCATCCCCAGACTTGAAGGGTATGTCGCTGATGATCGGCTCCATGAGCAGCTCTACGATCTCATCAGCCGCAGCCAATTTGGTGCGCTTGCGTCCCGGTTCGCCGTGAATTCCCACTCCGAGCTCCATCTCGTCTTCCGGTAGATCGAACGTCGGCTTGCCGACGTGCGGGACCGTGCAGGATGTCAGGGCCATTCCCATGCTGCGGGCCTGAGAGTTTATTCGTTTGCAGAGTTCGCGGAGCGAGCCGAGCGGGTGGCCATCTTCAGCGGCCGCGCCGCAAAGCTTTTCTGCGAGCACCGTCGCTCCGACGCCGCGGCGGCCCGCGGTCCACGTGCTGTCCTGGACGGCGACATCATCATCAATAACGACGCTTTCGACCGGAATCTTTTCGGCTCGCAACATCTCGGCGGCGAGCTCGAAATTCATGACATCACCGCTATAGTTTTTCACGATATGCAGAGCGCCCTTAGCGCCGGCGACCGCCGTGGTGGCGGCATGGATCTGATCAGGAGTCGGGCTGGTGAAGACGGCACCAGGGCAGGCCGCGTCGAGCATGCCTATACCAACAAATCCCCCGTGCATCGGTTCATGCCCGCTCCCGCCCCCTGAGATCAGCGCGACTTTGTCTTTGGCTGGCGCATCGGCGCGCATCACAAAATTGGGGTTGTATTGGACCTTGATCAGGTCCGGATAGGCCAACTCCATTCCTTTGAGCGCCTCTGTGACGACGTTTTCGGGATCGTTAATGAGTTTTTTCATAGGACTGAGAGACGTCTAGCTGCGGAAGCATTCGCCCATGGGACGGTTGGACTGTCTCGAACGCGGAGCAGCGGACCAGGCGGTCAAAATGGCTGTCATGAATTGGGGAACCTTTAAGCGAGGTGATCATTCGAGACGAACCGCACTGGCCGAAGTAGTTAGCCTTTTGCGAGCACGCCGGCCAGTCGAAAGGCTTAAGATCTCGCCACTGATCGCTGTGGAACAAACTAGCCCGCCTATCGGGCGTCCGGGCCCGGTTGCGCAGGGACTGGATCGCGGCTTCCAGGTCGCCAGTAAAACATGATGGCAATACCGA
>DATLIT010000129.1:0-2784 GCA_035539295.1 Terrimicrobiaceae bacterium
CAGCAGATGGTCCCCTGCGGGAGGCCACCTTCCGCAGGGCGTGCCTTATCACTGTCGTGAACAAACCCAAGGTCCTCCTCGTTGACGATGATCTCTCCGTGCTCGATGCCCTCGGCAGCGTGATCGAATCCGAGGGATTCGAGCTGATCCGTGCGGCAGACGGTCACCAGGCGATCGAAAAGTTTTATCAACGCCCGGCAGACATTGTGCTGCTCGACTTGATGATGCCGGTCAAAAACGGTTGGGATACCTTCGAGCGGCTCGCGACGATCAACCCCTTGCTGCCAATAATTATCATCACAGCGCAATCAGACGCCTATTCTAGCGCTATGGCCACCGGCGTCGCCCGCCTGATGCAGAAGCCATTGGACATCCCGGTGTTGCTCGAGGCGATGCGCGAGTTGCTCGCCGAACCAGTCGCCAAGCGCCTCTCGCGAGTTGCGGGCCGGGGACTGCGACCGCCGACGCCGCCATGAACCAGACGAACGCCTTTGCACTCGCTGATACTCCTGATGACGATGCCCAGCCATAGTGATCGAGCTCGGGGTCTCGACGTGTTCTAATTGGAATGGCGCGTCTCTGTTGCTTCACCGGCGCAGGAAGCTTCCGGTATACCGTCCGTGCAGCTTCGAGTCTCCTTGGCGTGACGCCTTCACAGCGATGGCGATCCCTCACCGGATTTCTGGGGATTGTGACGATGGGGCGAATGACCATGGACATTCTCCTGCGGTCGATCCCCGGTGGTGGCGCCGAACCCCGAGAATATTGCCAATCTAAGCGACAATTTGCGAGAGGGACTCGAAGCGATGATCAAATTTCTCGAAGCGCGAGCATGAACCGCATTCCTCCTTGAAGCAAATCGGGCAAATCATTCAGGTTAAGTTTCTATGGTCTCAAGCACTCGGCTTCTCCGCCTTCTCTGCCGTATAGGCGACTTCGATTCTCACGTTCGACAGATTGTTGCCCTCATCCTCGCTCTCGTTGCGTTACTGCTGTCGGTCCGACATGGGCGAGCTCCCATCACCCATTTCATCGCGATTTGGAACATTTACGCCATCGTCGTCGTTGGGATGGCTTGGGTAACGATCTACACAGCTGACCCGCGAACGATTCAGCGGAGAGCCAGATTGCAAGATTCAAGTAGAACCTTCATCTTCATCTTCGTGATCGTCGCCGCATGCATGAGCTTGCTTGCCGTGATTCTAGTCATCCGAGAGCACAAAGCGCTCCAAAACACCGGAGGGCTTCACTTGTTCATGGCGGCACTTGCGGTAATTGAGTCCTGGCTTCTGATCCATACAGTCTTTGCCCTGCGCTATGCCCACATTTTCTATCGATCTAAGCAGGAGCTCGACGTGGAAGGCTCTGGTGGAGGACTCGTCTTTCCGGGCGAGCTAAAGCCCGATTATCGAGACTTCGCATATTTCTCCTTCATCATCGGGATGACCTGCCAAGTGTCCGACGTGAGCGTGACCTCGCGCTCGATGCGGCTTCTGGCCTTACTCCATGGCCTCCTCTCCTTCGCCTTCAACACAGTGATCCTCGCCCTGAGCATCAACATAATCTCCGGCTTGGTTGTGAACTGAGACGTAGGCGACTCAGCGCGCCATTCGCCGTTGTAGCGGACACGGTCCTCAGCGGCGCCCTTCGAGCTCAGGGAAAGGCGCCAGCACAGCGTCTCAGCCCTGGACGTCGCTCTCCTCATCAAAGAAGAGCGCGGTGGTGGCACTGTAACTATGAATATAGTTCCGACCTCCGAGCGGGCCGATTTCTCCATTGCAAAAGAAACCGGCGCTGGCGTGAACTCCGAGAATCTCCTCGAGCAAGCCGGCGTCGTGACCCTTGCTGCCGAATAAGCGAGATCCGCGTCCGGTGCACGCGAAGAGCAGCGAAGCAAGCGGGGCTCTGCCGGACTCGGCAGCCGCTGTCCGCAGCACCGCGCGCCACTCCGCATCCGCCGCGTTCTTGTCCCGAAGTTGGTACTGGAGTGTCTGGCCAACCCGCGGAAACCCGCCAATGGCCACCGCGCCCGAATTAGGATCGGCACCCAGGATATTTCGAATTAAGAAATCGCCGGGCTTGAACTCCTCAACGTACTCGGTGCCGGCGAGTCCGGCGAACAGATTTCCCTTCGCTCCGGCCTTTTCGCCTTCCGTAAGCCCTTCGAAAGCCGATTCCAGAGCCTCATAAGCCGGACGAGCCCCCAGCGAGTAAACAACGTTGCTCTCCGCGCGGGTCACCGTGAGCGGCTCTCCGATTGGGCGACACCCCTGGCTAACGACTGACATCACTCGCATCCCGACGACCGCCACCACGACGGCATCGAAAAACTTGCCGTTGTGAAATACACCAACGTCCTCTCCTTCACTGGAACCGGATGCTAGTCCGCCAACGCAAGGGATGTCCGGCCAGGCCGAATTCCACTCCGCAAGCCACCGCTCGGTATCGAAATTGAAAGGATTAGTGAAAGCAATCCAGGCGGATGGATTTTTCGCACGGCAGAGCTTTCGCCAGAAGCCGAGGTCGGTTGATTCCTCCAGTTTTGTTTGATTGAATTCCGCAACCTCGAACGTGCCCTCCTCGCCGCCGAAGGCAAGCAAAGCAAAGCCGCTAGCATCTTCGTTCTCCTCGCCGTCGATGGTGAGCCCCGCACCAGTCGCCCCAACCAGCTCGATGACATGTCCGTCCACGCGCACCATTTCCGCAAACTCTTCCAGGTGCGGCGCGTAGTCGGGTGTGATGAAGGCAAACGCCAACGCGGTAGGCCCCCCGGCGGACTCTCTA
>DATLIT010000130.1:0-4042 GCA_035539295.1 Terrimicrobiaceae bacterium
AAATCCGGCTCAATCGACGTGCTGGCCAACAACGCTGGCTTCGGTCTGCTCGGCGGGGTGGAGGAGGTCAGCGATCAGGAAGCGCGACGGGTTTACGAGACCAACGTTTTTGGTTTGCTGAAGGTCACGCGCGCGGTCCTGCCCCATATGCGTCGCCAGCGCTCGGGCCACGTGATTAATTTCTCGTCGGTTGGAGGCCTCACCGGCTCAGCGGGTTGGGGAATCTACTGTTCTACAAAGTTCGCAGTTGAAGGCATTACCGAAGCGTTGGCCCAGGAGCTCGCGCCGCTCGGCATTTTTGCGACCACGGTAGAACCCGGCTATTTTCGGACCAACTTTCTCGATGGCGCCTCGCTTGTGCGGGCGGAAAATATCATCAAAGACTATGCGAAGACCGCGGGTGCGATGCGCGTAACTGCCGCCGAGGTCAGCTATCGTCAACCGGGCGATCCGATGAAGCTGGCTGCGGCTATTGTCCGGCTCGCGGCCTCACCTAAGCCCCCGGTGCACCTTCCACTTGGCAATGATACGCTGAAGCACTATCGCGAGAAGAGCGAAGCCTTTGAGAAGGAAGTCGCCGAATGGCACGACGTCATCACCAGCACCGACCACGACGACGTCGCGCCCAATGATCGCGAAGACTCCTAATCTACTTCATGCCATGAAAGGCTATTTCCACCTCATGCTGTGCGGTCTCCTCCCGTTTGCCGGGCTAGAACAAACGGTTGCTGCCGAGACGGGGAGCGAAGCGAAAAACAAAGCCGCCGTCCAGGCCGAATTCGACGCCTGGCGTGCCGGAACGGGAGGGCCCTTCGCGCTGCTGGCAGAGGACGCCACCTGGACGATCACGGGCAACTCCGTCGCCGCGAAGACCTACAATAGTCGCGACGAATTCCTGGACATTGTCATTAAGCCCTTCAACGCCCGACTGACGAAGCCGCTCGTCCCGACGGTCCGCAGTCTCCACAGCGACGGCGACACGGTCATCGCCCTGTTCGATGGTGAAGCCATCGCGCTCGACGGCAAGCCTTACCGCAATACCTACGCTTGGTTCATGGAGATGCGCGATGGCAAGATTGTCAACGTCACCGCGTTCTTCGATTCAATCGCCTTCGATGAATTTTGGAAGCGGGTGCGACCGAAGGAAAACAAGTAAATTATCGTTCCTTGGGAAGCTTCGCGCTCCCTACTTCAGCCCGCACTCCGCAGGTCCAAGAAGAGCCGCAACGAATTGCCCTCGACATCGCGTGAAGTTATCCAGATGCAAGAAGATGCGGACTGACCTCAAGTTCCGAGTTTACGGGACAAAGGCGAGAAACAGGTACGCCGCGAACAACACCAGATGCACCGCCCCTTGCATCACATAGGTGCGACCGGTCCCTAACGTGACAGCACTCACCAGGAAGGTCAGCGCAAGCAGGATCATATCCTTGGGCGACAGACCCAGGACCAGAGGCAAGCCGAAGGTGATCGACGCCGATACCACGATGGGCACAGTCAGCCCAATACAGGCCAGCGCCGAGCCGACTGCGAGATTCATGCTCGTCTGAAGACGGTTAGCCAGGGTGGCGCGCATCGCGGCCCATGTTTCCGGCAGCAGCACCAATGCCGCGATAATGATTCCCACCACTGCCCTTGGCGCGTTTGCCGCCTGGACCGTTCTTTCGATGGTAGGCGAAAGCATCTTGGCCAGACCGACCACCGTCACCAGAGAGAGCAAGAGCAGCCCGAAGCTCGCCCATGCCTGCCCTGTCGTCGGCGGCTCGGCGTGTGCCTCTGGATCGGAGGCATTCTCCACTGGAATGAAATAGTCACGATGACGTATGGTTTGAATGGAGATAAAGATCGCCCACAGCAACCCCGAACTCACCGCCACGAACACGAGTTGCGAACGGCTATACGTGCCGCCGGGTGCGCTCGTCGTAAACGCAGGTAAGACGAGCGTCAAAACGGCCATCACGATCAATGCCGCGAGCCCTGCTCCGGCGCCCTCTGCTCGAAAGGTCTGCTCATGGTGCGCCAGTCCGCCCACCAAGAGACACAGGC
Organism: Terrimicrobiaceae bacterium; assembly: GCA_035539295.1. Lineage (GTDB taxonomy): Bacteria > Verrucomicrobiota > Verrucomicrobiia > Chthoniobacterales > Terrimicrobiaceae > DASTFP01. Next base: position 2,047 of record DATLIT010000130.1, read on the forward strand.
CGACGACACCGGTGCAGATGATCATGACAGCGGCGTAGATCGCGTCGCGCGCCAGAACCGCCATATCCTGGCCGCCGGCAACCATCATCGAGAGGATGAGGGCGGCTTCGATCGCGGTAACCGCCAGCGCGAGCACGAGGGTCCCAAACGGCTCACCCAATCTATGGGCGACAACTTCGGCATGGTGAACCGCCACAAGAACCGCCCCGGCCAGAGCACCACCGCACAGCATGGCGAGCCATGGTCCCACACCGGCCGTCGATGCGATGAGCAAAGCACCGAGCGCCAGCACAGGAAGAACCCAAGTCCAAAGCGGCATCTTCGTTCTCACCTCAGAAAGAGTGCGAGTATGCCTTGGCCCTGCATCTTTGTAACGCTGTTTTATCCCGGGGCAACACTTCATGATTCTGCATGCGCGTCGACGCTCCGCAATTTCGATGTTGTTTGACGCAGAAATCAGTCTCGGGTCAAAGTGGATGACATGCCTAATTCGGCGAGTTGGTTTTTCTGGGCTCTTCTCTCGGCGCTGTTTGCCGCGCTGACCGCAGTTTTCGCTAAGATTGGCATTCGCGAAGTTGATTCTGACCTCGCTACATTGATTCGTACCGGCGTCATCATGGTTATTTTGGCGGCCTTCGTTCCACTGGCCGGCAAGTGGACCAATCCACTCGCGCTCTCCGCGAAAACCTGGTTCTTCCTTGTTCTCTCCTCGGTGGCGACTGGCGCTTCGTGGGTGTGCTATTTCCGTGCATTGCAAGTCGGCGAGGCAGCCAAGGTCGCGGCGGTTGACAAGCTCAGTGTAATTCTCGTGGCGGTTTTTGCTTTTGCCTTCCTGGGAGAGCGGCCGGTTGCTCGAGAATGGATGGGAATTCTCTTAGTCGCGGCAGGCGTCTTCCTCCTGGGGTATAAACGATAAGGCGGACCTACTGATCCGCCCGGCAAGGGCATGATTAACCTCCCAGCGGAAGCCGGGTTGATTGTTGGACGAGGCGAAAGAAGAGTAGGGGATGAACATCAGGCACGACTCGAGTTTAGCGGATCAACAAACGACCGTCCTCCCGAGCACGATTGTGGAGACTTGTCTGCACGTGGCGGACCTCAACCGATCCCGGAAATTCTACTCGGATTTATTTGGCTATTCGGTCATGAAGTCCGATGAACGCTTCTGCGCCTTCGATGTTGGCCATGGCCAAGTCCTGCTGCTCTTCCTTCGTGGCAGCGATCCCGAGGGAACGGTCCTGCCTTTCGGAACAATTCCAGCCCACGGCACGAGCGGCCAAGCGCATCTCGGTTTCGGCGTTCCCCCGGCGAGCATGTCTGCGTGGAGGGAGCGGCTCGAACAAAAGGGCATTCCCAGCGAGAGCAGCCTCACCTGGCCGGATGGAGGGATCAGCATCTATTTTCGGGATCCCGACGGCCATCTTCTCGAGCTGCTCACGCCAGGAGTTTGGCCGAACTACTAGCTCGAGCCGACAATCTCGAGTGGCCTCTCTGCGGCGACGTTGCTTGCTTCCGGCAGAGTTGCCTGCGACGCGGCGATGAGCGATGATCTCGTTACGTGGACTCCCCATCAGCGATCAACTCGACCGAATCGCAAGACCGACCTCGTGAAGAGAGAAGTCTACTGGGAAGCCGCATCTCTCCCGGTCTCGCCATTGGCACTGCCTGGGTGTCGGGAGACATTCTGGAATGCAGCGCGCAGGCCTCGAAGATCAATTCGGAGCAAATCGAGGCGGAAATGGCGCGGATCCGCGGAGCATTCCTGGACGTCAGGACTGAGCTGGAGGAATCCGCGCGACGCATCAGTGAGCAGTTCGATCCTAAACTGGCGGAAATCTTCCATGCTCATCAAACGATGTTGGACAGCTTTCTCTCCTCCAACGAATTCGAAACCGAACTGCGCGACTCGCTCTTCACCGCCGCACAGGTTGTCAGGAGCGTTTTTCGCAGATGGGAGGGAAAGTTCGCTGCACTCGAGAACGAAGCCTTTCGGGTG
>DATLIT010000131.1:0-9227 GCA_035539295.1 Terrimicrobiaceae bacterium
GAAAGGCCGTCTGCAAAAAATGCTCGTGCTTCTCCTCGTCCGTGCCTTCGAACGCCTTGGGATCATCGATGCTCCAGTGGGCGCACACCGGGGCGCCCGGAAAAGTCGGGCTGCGCTCGCGGGCATCGTCGGAGAGAGTGATGACAAAGTCAAAATGCTGTTCGGCGAATTCCTGCCAGGAATTTGCCACCGCGCCGGCGGTATCTATTTCGAAGTCTTCGCGGAGAATTTGCAGGCCAGGGGGTGGATTTCGCCAGTAGGAATTTCTCCAGCGCTGTAAACTTCAAAGCGGTCGCTGCCCATCGATCGGAGCAAGAACTCGGCGAGGATGCTGCGCTCGGAGTTGCGGGTGCCTAGAAAGAGGACGCGGAATCTGGGCTGCATAGGCCAAGCTTTCATCGATAAGCGCCGTCAGGTTCTCCCGCGCTCCGAAAGTTGTGACAAAATTGTCACAAACCTTCCTTTGGCGTCGCCGCAATTAATGGGTTGATTGGTCGCGGACCCACGAATCAACGACCATGAAATTGACCTTTTTTATCACCCTTGCCATCGGCGCGGTCTCGGCGATTTTCGCGAACTCCGCCGCGGCGCAACAACTCTCTGGCGCGGGCGCCTCATTTCCGGCTCCGCTCTATCAGCGCTGGGCTGTCGAGTACAACAAGCTCCATCCCAACGTGCAGGTTAACTACCAGTCGGTGGGTTCGGGCGCCGGGGTTAAGCAGTTTACCCAAGGCACCGTGGATTTCGCCGCCAGCGATGCTGCCATGAGTGACGAAGAGATTGAGAAGGTAAAGCAAGGCGTTATCATGATCCCCGCCACCGCCGGCAGCATCGTGATCGCCTACAACCTTCCGGAGGTAAAGGATCTCAAGCTCTCCAGGGATGCCTACGTCGGCATTTTCCTTGGCAAGATCACGAAGTGGAATGATCCGGCCATCGCCAAGGACAATCCCGACGTGAAACTACCCGATTTGCCGATCAACGTGGCCTTTCGGTCTGACGGAAGTGGCACGACGTTCGTTTTCACCAAGCATCTCTCCGCGATCAGCCCGGATTTCGCCGACGAGGTCGGGACCGACAAGTCAGTGACATGGCCGGCCGGCGCCGGAGGCAAGGGCAACGAAGGCGTGACCGCGCTGGTCAAGCAGACGCCTGGCACAATCGGATATGTCGAGTATGGCTACGCAGTGAATAACGGTCTCTCAACGGCAAGCTTACAGAATAAGGCCGGCAAGTTCGTCAAGCCAACCGATGAGAGTGGTGCGGCGACGCTCTCGCACGTCGAGTTTCCCGAGAACCTACGTATCTGGCCGGAGGATCCCGCCGGCGACCACGACTATCCGATCGCGACCTTCACATGGCTTCTCCTCTATAAGAAGTACAGCGACGCCGCTAAGCTCAAGGCGCTCCAGGAGTTTATCACTTACGGGCTGACCGATGGTCAGAAATTCTCGAACGAGCTTGGCTACATTCCGTTGCCAGCCGCCGTCGTAGAGAAGAGCAAGGCCGCTCTGGCAAGCGCGCAGTAGCCGCCCGCATAGGTTATTATCGTATGCGAACCGACGCTCCAGCGCTTGAGGAAGGAGGCATCAAGGAATTTCAAAAACGCCCCGATGTCTTTCGCGCTTTGTGCTGGTTGGCGTCGGCGGCAGCGGTGGCCACCCTCGCTTGGATCATCTTCGAGATTGCCCGGCAGTCCGTGCCAGCCGTCCAGAAGTTTGGTCTCGGATTTCTGACTGATTCGAAATGGGTGCCCAATCGAAGCATTTTCGGCGTTGCTCCGTTCCTGATCGGCACGGCAGTGAGTTCATTGATCGCCTTGATTTTCGCTCTCCCTCTGGGTTTAGCGATTGCCATCTTTCTGAGCGAGGATTTTCTTCCTCTGCCGGTCCGCCAGTTCGTCAGGTTTACGGTGGAGATGCTCGCCGCGATTCCGAGCGTGGTCTACGGTCTCTGGGGAATTTTCGTCGTTATTCCGCTGGTGCAAGCTTTTGGCTCCTGGGCGGTGGTCGCTTTCAAGAACATTCCGATTCTCAACACCATCTTTGCACCTCCGGCGTACGGCAATAGCATGCTGACAGCCAGTCTCGTTCTCGCGCTGATGATTCTCCCGACGATCACGGCAATCTCGCGCAGCGCGCTGGTTGCCGTGCCGGGAACTCTGCGGGAAGGGGCTTATGCATTGGGATCGACCCGATGGGAGGCGATTTTTGGCGTGATCTTGCCCACCGCGGCGCCCGGCATTGTCGCAGCCACCATTCTCGCGTTGGGACGAGCGATGGGAGAGACGATGGCTATCGCCATGCTCATTGGCAACAGTTCCCGATTGACGTGGTCGCTCCTCTCACCCGCGGGCACGTTGGCAGGACTCCTGGCCAACCAGTTTGGTGAGGCCGAGGGGCTGCAAGTGAGTTCGTTGATGTACGCGGCTCTTCTGCTGGTCGTGTTGACTTTGTTTGTGAACATCGCTGGAGAAGCCGTTCTGCGCTACACGCAAAAGCAAACTGCAGGAATACGCTAGAAGGAGACGACCATGGCAGACATCGCGACAGCGGCACAACCCACCGACTTCTTTGCGTCGGCAAAGAGCGCGCGCGTTGGCGTTCGTTCCCTTTGGAGCAAGCTTTTGAGTGGAATTTGCGTAGGCCTCGCGCTCCTGACGCTCGTTCCATTGTTTTCGATTGTCTTCCTCGTTCTAAAGAACGGGCTGCCGCTGTTGAGTTGGAGGGTGTTTACAGAGCTGCCGCCGGCGGCAGGCATGACAGGAGGCGGTTTTGGCAACGCCGTCGTTGGAACGGTGCTGATGGTTGGTATCGCTCTGGTTCTAGCGACACCATTCGGCGTCCTCTCAGCCATTTACATCAACGAGTACGAACCATTTTCGGCGCTCTCGAACGCCGTGAGGTTTGTCGCCAAACTCTTAACCGGCATTCCCTCGATTATCTGCGGAGTGTTTGCTTATGCGGTGATCGTCCTGACCACCGGAGGGTTCTCGGCTTGGGCCGGTGGCTTTGCGTTGGCGATCTTGATTCTGCCCACTATTCTGCTGACCGCGGAGCAGGCGCTCCTCGGCGTCTCCAAAGCGTACCGGGAAGCGTCTTATGGGCTTGGCGCAACAAATTTCCAAACCATCTGGCGAGTCGTGCTTCCCGACGCGATGCCTGCCATTATGACCGGCATTATGCTGGCGGTGGCGCGCGCGGCAGGTGAAACCGCCCCGCTCATCTTTACGGCGCTCTTCAGCCAATTCTGGATCCAGTCATTGTCCGAACCGACGGCTTCGCTCTCGGTGCTGATCTTCAATTTCTCGACGCTGCCCTTTGAACATCAAGTTAAGATGGCCTGGACAGCATCGTTGGTGTTGGTGATTCTTGTCACGATTGCGAACATCACGGCTCAGGTTGTGTTCCGCAGGAGATAACGCGATATGATTAAAGCTATGGATTCTCAGCAGCCGCCCCAAACCGCCTCTTCCCACGGAACAAGCGCACCAGGGGATTCCCCTCAACCTCGGGCCGACTTCATAAAGGTATCGGACTTCAATTTCTATTACGGGAAAAAGCAGGCGCTCTATAAGGTCAACATGGACATTCCCCAGCGGCAGGTGACCGCCTTTATCGGCCCTTCCGGATGCGGCAAATCGACTCTGCTGCGCAATTTCAATCGCATGAATGAGTTGATCGACGGAGTCCACCACGAGGGCGATATCTTTCTCAATGGGCGGAGCATTTACGACAAACAGATGGAAGTCATTGCGCTACGTCGCAGCATCGGAATGGTCTTTCAAAAATCGAATCCTTTCCCGAAGTCCATCTATGAGAACATCGTCTATTCCCTGCGCATCGCGGGAGTGCAGTCGAGGAGCGTCCTGGATGAAACCGTGGAGCGCAGCTTGCGCGGAGCGGCTCTCTGGGATGAGGCCAAAGATCGCTTGCAGGATAGTGCGCTCGGCCTTTCGGGCGGACAGATGCAGCGCCTCTGTATCGCGCGCGCCATTGCCAACCGGCCCGAGATTCTGCTCATGGACGAGCCTTGTTCCGCTCTAGATCCGATCGCCACGGCCAAGGTGGAGGATCTCATCCATGAATTGAAGGCCCAGTTCACCATTGTCATAGTCACCCATAATATGCAGCAGGCCACCCGCTGCTCGGATCGCACGGCGTTTTTCTATCTCGGCAAGCTTATCGAATATGATGAGACGCAGAAGATCTTCACCAATCCCGCTGAGAGGCAGACGGAGGACTATATCACGGGAAGATTTGGTTAGTCTGCCGGCTGAATTATGAGCACCGAAACCGCCGCCATGTCGAACTCACATACCCACATCCTCAGCACTTTTGAAGGGGCGCTACGCGCCCTCCGTGACGACGCCTTAATGATGGCCAGCCTCACAGAACGCAATCTGGAGAACGCCCGCAAGGGACTCTTCGAACGCGATGAGGACTGGTGCAATACGGTGATCGCGGACGACGAGGAGGTCGACACTCTCGAAGTGCAGATCGATCGCGAAGGCGTGAATCTCATGCTGCGCTTTCACCCACTCGCCTCAGACATGCGCAACGTCATATCGACGATGAAGCTAAGCGTGAATCTCGAGCGGATCGCCGATCAAGCGGTGGGAATTGCCCGGCGAGCTCGCAGACTGATCATGCGCCCTCCGACGGACCAAGTTCACGATCTCGAACCGATCTATCAATATGCCGAGACCATGCTGAGAGATGCCGTGCGCGCCTTCGCCAGCCAAGACCTTGAGCTAGCTCGCGGAATCAAAGAGCGCGATCGTCAACTCGATCAAATGAATCGGGAATTTGCCGAGAAGCTCACCGAGCTGATGTCACGCAACGTCGATTGTATCCCCACCTACATGGATCTGATTTTTGTCGCGAGATTTCTCGAGCGCGTGGGCGATCAGGCGACGAACATTGGCGAAGATGCGATCTATGCAATAACCGCAGAGGAGACACGCCATACCCAGCACGTCGCCGGGTAGGCTAGGGTAGGCTGTCGCTGCGGGGGCCGCGCCTAGGCGCCTCTCGACCGCAGGCGATCCTCGACGATGAGGACATCGGCGCCGATAGCGCTGTTAGTCGATGCAGAGGGAAGGCCTAGCGAATCTCCACGAGAGTTCCAATCGGCACCGAAGCGTACAGCCGTCTCGCCGATTTTGCTGGGAGACGAATGCATCCGTGCGAAGCGGGATATCCGGGCAGCGCGCCCATATGGAGCCCGAATTCGCCGCAAGATAGTCGCAAAAAGAAGGGCATTTTGGCCGGATACAAAGTTGATTTCCAATGCCGGTATTTGTTGGTGACCAGAAAACGGCCTCTTGGCGTGGGATGAGTGCTCCGGCCCGACGAGATCGGCGTTGACAGCACGATTTTTCCGTTTTGCCAGAGGAGGGCTGTTTGGGTCAGGAGATCTATGGTGATGCGGAAGGCTTGAGATTCATGCGTCGCTCCGATTCCCATGAGGGTTCGCATGATCTCGATATCGTTCTGTTTCGCTGCCAGCCAAAGGGCGTAGGTTTTATGCCTCTTGGTGAGCTTCCACGGATCGGCGCCGGCCTCCAGCAGAAGTTTGACAAAGGCGTGATTGCGGAGTGCGGTCGCGAACATCAGACACGTGAAGCCCTCCTCACTGGAGACGTAGTAACGCAGCACCCCATCCGAGAACCGCTTTTGAAACTCGATCGGGACGGGCAGCGGAAGCTCCGCGTTTGGATCCATGCCTTCTTCGAGCATCTGAGAGAAAGCCTCCTTGGCATTGGCTGCGATCGCCTCAAAGAAGCTCATTCTTCGCCGGCGGTCTTCCCGGGCAAGCCGCGCTGCTTCGAGAACCTCGTCCACGCTGATGTGAGGATTCGCTAATTGGGGAAGCTGCAGCAGGGCGACATTAAATCTCAGCTTGTCCTGAGCGCGCAAAATCTCTGTCAACGGGCTTGCCAAGCAAATTGCCAGACAAGCGAGGATCCATCTCTGCCCTGACAGGATCGATTTCATGCCAAGACGCCTCGTGTAACGACAATTCCCTGGTCGGGATGATTTTCAAAAAAGTGGCGCGTTGTCAAGTTGACGTGGCAAGTGCATGAAAACTCCCTATGGGATCTGGCGTGATGTCTCACGAAACAGGCGAACCGCATCTTTCTGCCATCGATCTCGAACAGTCCTTCCAGATTGGAAGGGCCCGCATTAACGTTCTCAAGGGGATCTCTCTCGAGGTGCGTTCCGGCGAGGTTGTTTTCTTGTGCGGCGCTTCCGGCGCCGGCAAAACGACTCTCCTTTACACGTTGGCAGGCCTCGAACGCCCCAGGGAGGGTCGGGTAAGCTTCGAAGGTGCAGACATCTACGCGCTGAGCTCCGACCGGCTTGCCGGGCTGCGCAACCGCCGGATGGGCTTTGTCTTTCAAGCCTATTTTCTTTTGCCCGAGCTCACCGCTCTCGAAAATGTGACCCTGCCTTCGATGATGGGCGGAAAGCCACGGCAGGCCGAGGCCGCGAATCTCCTTGAGCGCGTCGGTCTCAAGGACCGTCTGCACCACCTTCCTTCCGAGCTAAGCGGCGGCGAGCAGCAACGTGTGGCTATCGCGCGGGCTCTGGTGAACGATCCTTCAATTATCTATGCAGACGAACCGACCGGAAATCTCGATTCGCATACGGGCGAGTCGATCATCGAGTTGCTCCTGGAGGTCGCCCGTCACGATGGGCGGACATTGATCGTCGTCACTCACGATCAGCATCTGGCAAGCCGAGGTGATCGCCTGCTCCGCATCGAGGATGGTCGCCTGATCGAGTGACCCTTTCCGACCTTGCCGGCGTTGTCACGGCCGTGTCCTCACCACCGAGGTTCATTGTGGCGCCGATGTCCCCCACCGGGCGGGGGCTCACCCGTAGCCTGTGTCTCCACCGGGGGGTTTATCCGGCGATGGGGACATCGCCGCTATAGTAGCGCCAGGTTTTCTCGATTGTTCGACGAACGCTTAGCTTACTGGTTTGGGTTCTCCGCGTGCAATCCAGATGGCAAGCAGCGCCACGTCTGCGGGAGTCACGCCACTGATGCGTGCCGCTTGTCCGAGGGTTTCTGGGCGCGTCTTGGAGAGCTTTTGCGTGGCCTCGACGCGCAGGCCGCTGATCCGGGAATAGTCGACCCACTCAGGAATTGGCCGGCTCTCCTGGCGTGCGGTTCGAGCGATGCGTTCCTCTTCGCGGCGGATATATCCTGCGTATTTTAGATCGGTCTCGGTGACTTCCCAAATCTCAGGTGAAAATCTCCCATAGACTGCCGTGGGCAAATTTCTGGCGAGATTTTCCGGACGCTTGAGCCAGCTTTCCAAAGAAATGCCGTCGAAGCGCAACTCGCTTGCGAGGGCGGCAAGTTCTTCGAGCCGCCTGACCTTCTCTTCGAATCGCGCCCGCCGTCGTGAGCAAACGAGGCCGGCTTCGATTCCGCGTGCGCTCAGGCGCAAGTCGGCATTGTCCTGCCGCAGCAGCAGCCGGTATTCAGCGCGGCTCGTAAACATGCGATAGGGCTCTGGTGTGCCGCGGGTGACCAGATCATCGATCAACACTCCCATGTAGGCTTCGTGACGAGCCAAGGTGAATGGAGGACGACCGAGCGCCTTTAATCCCGCATTCGCACCTGCAATCAGTCCTTGCGCAGCAGCTTCCTCATAGCCTGAAGTCCCATTGATCTGACCCGCGAAATAGAGGCCGCCAATCCGCTTCGTCTCCAATGTCGTGTGGAGTTGAGTCGGTGGGCAGTAGTCATACTCGACCGCATAGCCCGGGCGCAGGATCTCGGCATTCTCGAGGCCACGCACGGTGCGAATAAATCGATATTGGACCTCGAACGGAAGGCTGGTGGAAACACCATTAACGTAGACCTCCTCGGTGTGGCGGCCCTCCGGCTCCAGGAAGAGCTGGTGCGAAGACTTTTCGGCGAATTTTACCACTTTGTCCTCGATGCTCGGACAGTAGCGCGGACCGATGCCTTCGATCACCCCGGCGAACAGGGGGGACTTGTCGAGATTAGCGCGAATGATTTCGTGGGTCTGTGCATTCGTGTGGGTGATCCAGCACGGGATCTGTCGCGTCTCAAAGGCTGTGCCTTTCCAGGAGTTGAGGGTAAAAATATCGTCTTCACCGGCGACAATATTGTCCGCAAGAAAGCTAAACAAGGGAGGTGAATCGTCTCCGTCCTGCCGTTCGCATTGGGAATAGTCGATGCTTTTGCCAAGGAGTCGGCAAGGGGTTCCGGTTTTGAAACGACCAATCTCAAATCCAAGTTGACGGAGACTATCGCTCAATGTGGAGACGGTATCTCCCATGCGACCGCCGGTTTGATTGCGGAGGCCAACGTGGAGCAGGCCGCGCATGAATGTTCCGGTGGTGACCACGACCGCCCGGGCGCGAAAGCGGACCCCGAGGTTTGTTTCCACACCGATGGCGACGTCATCCTTCACGAGGAGGCGCGTGACATTTCCTTGCGTGAGATGGAGACGCGGCTGCTTCTCGAGCGTGGCCTTCATGCGGAACTGGTATGCCTTCTTGTCGCATTGCGCGCGGGGCGCTCGCACGCTCGGCCCTTTGCGAGCATTCAGCATTCGAAACTGAATGCCTGTCGCGTCGGTATTGATCCCCATGGCACCGCCGAGCGCATCGATCTCACGGACCATGTGACCTTTGGCGAGCCCACCCACGGCCGGATTGCACGACATCTGGCCGACGGTGTCGGCATTCTGAGTCAGCATCAACGTCTCACAACCAAGGCGTGATGCTGCCATGGCGGCTTCGATTCCTGCATGTCCCGCGCCGATGACGATCACGTCGTAGGATCTCGGATACTCGAACTCGCTCACAACATCAGAATCGATTGGGCTCCAGCCCGGCGAAAGATCCGCCCCGTTCAACTAGCCTCCTTTTTCTCGCGCCAATCATCGCGAGAAGGTATTTAGACCTGCACAAAAGGCAACTGCTTAAGTCAGAGCGCAGTCCGACCTGAACCAACTCAGGAACTTTCGTCGGCGGTTGCGATTCCCTGAGAAGCAGCTCTAAGCCTGCACACCCAAGGCGGAAGCCAACTCCTTGATTGCGGCGGACTCTGCCGCGCTGACCCTTTCTCCACCGAAGCCAAGAAACCCGCCCTCACGCGCCGCATTGGCAACTTTGTCAGCGATGGTCACCAGCCAACTTTTGAATCCTGCCGCCTGCTCAGAGGAGACCTTTGCGTCG
>DATLIT010000132.1:0-5316 GCA_035539295.1 Terrimicrobiaceae bacterium
GCCCAGGCAATCGCCAACAGGATGCGTGACGATGCGCTCCTTTTCTTCGATGTCCTGCCAAGGCTGCGAGAATTGCCCGACGTGCGGCAGCTCGCCGATCGCCATCTTGCCACCTCGAGGGCGAAGACCGCCCGAGAAGTCGCGAAGGATTTTCTCACCCTCGTGACGGACCGCGACCGCTTGCGCGGTGGCATCAAGATCGCCGCCTGGCCCGCAGGGTCCTAACTCATCCTCGAGGTGTCGATATTCACCTAACCCCGCAAGGCTACGACAGAGCCTTCCAAGCCGCTGCCGTTCGGCGCGACCCACGGCGCCTCGACATGCGCTCCATAGTCGCTCAGATGACGCACAAAGTGGTATCAAACCCTGCGCCATACTCGTCGAAGATTGCTTTCGAATGCGCCTTGATCTCGTTGATTTGGAGCACTTCCATCCGTACGTTCGCTTCGAACTCGACATCAATACCCGACTACCGCTTTAGTGATCTAAATGGCGACCAATGACATGGCTGTTGTGTCTGGTCCATCTTGCAAAGCATGGTCTCGAACTCTCTCCCTCTGACATGACAACAGAAGCCGTCGATACCCATAACAAGGCCCTTAAGGTCAATCTCGATCCTCAGTGGTATGGCACCTTTGCGGAGATTGGAGCGGGACAGGAGGTCGTGCGCTGGTTTTTTCGTGTCGGAGGAGCCGCGGGCACTATCGCCAAGAGCATCTCGGCCTACGACATGAAGGTCAGCGATGCCATTTACGGTCGCAGCGAGCGCTATGTCTCGAAAGGCAGACTTCAGGCAATGCTCGACCGGGAACTCGAACTAAACATTGAGAGGCTGAGCGACCGCGGCGATACCACCGCGTTTTTTGCCTTCGCCGATACCGTGGTCGCGCGCAGCTTCAAGGGCGGCAATGAGTGTCACGGCTGGATGGGCATCAAGTTCCAAAGTCGTCCGCGCGACGAACCCAGCCAGGTCCTCATGCACGTGCGCATGCTCGATGCCGAGGCTTCGTTGCAACAAGAGGCGCTCGGAATTGTCGGCGTCAACCTATGCTACGGCGCGTTTTTTATTCATCACATGCCGGAGCGGCTCGTCGAGTCGCTGCTCGATAAGCTGACGACCGGCCGTATTGAGATCGATATGATCCAATTTAGCGGGATTGAGTTCCGCAATGTGGATAATCGTGTGATGGCCCTGAAACTCGTGCAACTCGGCCTTAGCGGCGCCGCTATGTTTGGCGCCGACCGCGAGGTGCTGCAGTCGACCGAGGTGCTTTACAAGAAGGCCATTCTCGTCGAGCGCGGCAGTTTTCGTCCGACGACAAATGTCAACCTGGACATGGTCGCGTGTGCGCTTGAGAAGTTCAAGGCCGATCCGGCCGTTGCGGACAAGCCCGTCCTGCCGATCATGGAAATCACCATGCGTAACCTTCTGGCGGGAGGGACCAACGTCGATCGTCGGGATTTCCTCGCCCGAGCGGAGCTTCTTGCGGCTTGCGGCATGACAGTAATGATCTCTGACTACTTTGAATATTACCGCCTTGCAGCCTATCTCGCATGGAGGACGAAGGAACGCATTGGCATCGTTATGGGTGTGCCGAGCCTCTTGGAACTTTTCGACGAGAAATACTACACACAGCTCCCCGGGGGGGTCCTCGAAAGCTTTGGCCGTCTCTTTAAAAACGACCTCAAACTTTACGTGTATCCGTACCTGCAGCGAACCGGGGAGCCTTTGCAAACCGTCAATACACTGGAGGTCCAGCCAGAGTTGAGCACGCTCTACGACTATCTTGCCCGACGGGGCAGCTTCGTGCATCTCGATAACTACAAGCCGGAATATTCTTCCATATTTTCTCGGGATGTGTTGAAACGCATTGCAAACGGCGATCCAAGCTGGGAACACATGGTTCCACCAGAGGTCGCGGAACTTATTCGCAAGCGCAGGTTCTTCGGCTACCAGCCCTCCACAGTCTAGCGAGTCTTCACAAGACCAAAATGGTAAGGACTAAGCAAGACGGTGGCCGGTCATGGTGCGAGCAATCGAATTGGGAACCCTAGGAAAGGTTCCTGCGACTAGCTACGCCGTCACGGAATTCGAGAACTCGTGGAGGAGTCGGTTGGAACCAGCAAATAAGCTGGTCTGCCAGATTCGGCCTGAGGCCCGTTCTTTGACCGTATGGCCGTATGGATATGCCCGGTCAATACAACGAAGCGCAGTTACTTGATCAATCCGGAACAAGGCTGTCGGCAGCCAAGTTCTGATTCGATGTGAAGCAGCGTTGAGTTGCGTTACCTTGCGCATCACCTCTTCCTCAAGATCATTTTCATGTAATTGATTCTAAGCAGTTTGCCTTTATAGAATCAAACCATTGAGAATTTTCTGCTCTACAATTGGGCTAGCGATGCGTCTTCGAGGCGAAGGGGAAAAATTCATACCCTGCGGAGCGTTTTTGCACGGTCACCTGGTCAACCGGAGGGAACCGGAGCTATGCCGCGCGCAAAATCTCTTGACGCACCGGGGTCTCCCCGCAATGTTCATGGGCAATCTTATCGAGAGTGGCAGAGGGACTGGCCCAATGAAGCCACGGCAACCGCCCCGGCCCGCCAAACAGCGAACGGGGGACCAGGTGCCAAATCCAGCTTCGACGCGAAGGCGTCGGGGGCAGATGAGATGTGACAGCCGAGTTTCGGCGATTGGTCCCGTCTTCACCTCCCCTCACTCTCGAGCGGAGGCCAATCATGAACGAAGACCGTCCTTTCTTTTCCCATCTCAAATGCCGCGAATGCGGGCGTCTCTACCCGAAGGAGGCGCTGCATATTTGCGAATATGACTTTGGGCCTCTCGAGGCGGCTTACGATTACGAAGCGATCCGCCAGCGCATCAGTCGCAAAATTTTCACAGGGCGTCCGCAAAGTATGTGGCGCTATCGCGAGCTGCTGCCCATCGATGGAATGCCGACGGTGGGCCAGATGGTGGGATTTACGCCTTTGATCAGGAGCGATCGGCTTGCCAAGGCGCTCGGCGTCTCTGAGCTCTACATCAAAAATGACACTGTCAATTACCCGACCCTTTCGTTCAAGGACCGCGTTGTTTCGGTGGCGTTGAGTCGCGCACGGGAACTCGGCTTTTCCGTGGTGGCCTGCGCGTCTACCGGCAACCTCGCGAATGCTGTTGCCGCCAACGCGGCCGCCGCGGGGTTGCGAAGCTACGTTCTGATTCCAGCGGATCTTGAGCAGAGCAAGGTTTTGGGCTCTCTCGTTTATGGCACCAACGTGATCGGAATTCACGGAGCCTACGACCAGGTCAACCGGCTTTGCTCCGAAATCGCCGGAAAGTATGGGTGGGGTTTCGTTAACGTAAACCTGCGCCCATACTATGCCGAGGGTTCCAAGAGCATGGGGTTCGAAATCGCGGAGCAGTTGGGATGGAGGCTTCCCCGCCACACCGTCGTGCCTATGGCGAGCGGGTCGTTGCTCACGAAAATTCACAAGGCCTACAGGGAGTTTATTCATACCGGCATCCTGGATGAACAGCCGTTCTCAATCCACGGCGCGCAGGCAAGCGGATGTTCGCCGATCAGCGAGGCCATGAAGAAGGGCATTGAAATCGTCAAGCCGGTGCCGAGCCCGCAGACCATCGTGAAGTCCCTCGCGATTGGAACTCCGGCCGATGGCTACTATGCGATTCGCACAATGAAAGAAACCGGGGGGCACGCTGAAGACGTCAGCGATGAAGAGGTCGTTTCCGGCATCCGCCTTCTCGCGGGCACAGCAGGGATCTTCGCTGAGACCGCGGGTGGCGTGACCGTCGCCTGCGCCAGAAAGCTGATTGAGTCTGGTCAGATTCCACGTAACGAGAGCATCGTCCTCTGTATCACCGGCCACGGTCTGAAGACGCAGGAGGCCGTGCAAGGCCGGTGTGGTGAACCTCGCCTCATCAAACCCAGCCTGCGCGAATTTGAAGCCCTCGTCGCCAGCGAGATCGAACCCCTTCGACCCCCCTTAGCTACCATCACAAATTAAACTCATGTCCACATCCGTTCGTATCCCTACACCGCTCCGCAAACTCACCCGAGAAGAAGAGGTGGTTCCCGCAGACGGCAACACGATCTCTGAAATTCTCGCCAGCCTCGAGCAGTCTTATCCCGGCCTGGCCGAGCGCATTTGTGACGAACACGGCAATATTCGCCGCTTCGTTAACATCTTCCTCAACGACGAGGATATTCGCTTCCTGGACGACAAGAATACCGCCGTCAAGGAAGGTGACGAAATCAGTATTGTTCCTGCCATCGCCGGAGGTTAAGCCGCGTATTTTTCGCGCCTGCACCGCCTTCTCTTTGACTAATTCGCGTTCTCTGGGACGATACGTTCAATTCTCATGAGCCTGACCGAAGACCAAAGAGCTTCCATTTCCAAGTGGATCGAGGAGGGTGCCAGCCTTTCTGACATACAGAAACGGCTGAAAGAGGAGTTTCAGCTTTCTTTGACCTACCTGGAGACTCGCCTGCTCGCTGATGACCTCAAGCTCAGGCTCAAGGAACCTGAACGCCCGATTGAGCCACTACCGCTGCCAACACCCGACAAGGCAGCATCCGCCCCCGGCGGTAAAGTCTCAGTCACCATTGACCAGATCACTCGCCCCGGCGCAATGGTCAGCGGGCGCACGACTTTCTCGGATGGACAGAATGCCGAATGGTACCTCGATCAGACGGGTCGCCTCGGATTGAATCCGAGCACGCCTGGATATCGCCCTAGCCAGCAGGACGTCATGGACTTTCAAATCGAGCTCGAAAAGCTTGCCCGAAGCCAAGGATTCTAGGGTGCGCCTGGAGCTAGATGAAGTATGGCGCTCGCAAGTTGTGAAGATTGTAGAGGCGTTTGTGTCAAGGGCCTGTGGGCGACAGGCGGTTGGCACAACCTCCTCTACAAAGGCGCAGGAGCCGCTGTTCGGTAGCGGGCCTCTCGTCTTAGACGCGTCGTTTTCAATTCCGCCAGCGGCGAGACTCAGTTAGCTCAGATAATCGTCGGCTAGCTGGCAAATTTTCATTTCGCAACTCATGCGCACTCTTTACCTAGACTGCTTCTCCGGCATCAGCGGAGACATGATAGTCGCTGCTATTCGGGACCTCGGAGTTGAGGAAGGCACTTTCCAGACGGCGATCACAGAGCTTGGCCTGCCGGAGGCCGTTCACTTCCATTTTTCTCGGGGTATCCGCCAAGGCATTGCCGGTTTGAAATTCGACGTTCATGCTCATGATCACTCGAGTGGTGCCTCCCACGCGCACGGCCGCAGCCTTGGAGAGATCCGTCGGTTAATCG
>DATLIT010000133.1:0-5777 GCA_035539295.1 Terrimicrobiaceae bacterium
GTAGATGTGCATGGCCGTTCCGAGTAGTTTGATAGGCCCTTCGTCGAGAAAGAAATCGGCTGCGAACGGGTCAATTTCGAACTCAAATCCCCATCGGCGAAAAAATTCCGGATCGTTGACCATGGGGGCGGTATCCGGATGAAAGGCGGTCTGGCAGCCGTGGCGCTTGATTACGGCAGCGCCATCGACGACATGATCAAAATGTCCGTGGGTAAGCAACAGCAACTTGACCGGCTCGCCGGCGAAAGCGGAATCAGCGCCCTGCGGCGCATCGAAAAGAATTCCGCCTTCGGGAGCCTGGTAGTAGAAGGAGTTGGTGTCGAATACACCGCCGGTGAAGCTTTTGAACCGATTCATGAGAAAATGGTCAGAGAAATGATGTCCAGGTTTGATTTTCGGAAGTCTGTCTGCAAGTTTTTGCCGTTTAGCATTTGATGAAGCGCGCTCTTTCACGATTTTGTTTTGCGGGATGCATTGCCCTGGCCGGGCTCATTCCACTATCTCTATTTGCTCGCAATGCGGTCGAGCCAGGTCAGGTCGCAATCTCCGTTGCGCGGTGGCTGGAGCAGGGCCACTACACTCGGGAGAAGCTCGACGAGAAGATGTCAGCAAGGTTTTTGCAGACCTATTTGACCACGCTGGACTATAACAAGCTCTATTTTACGCAGAAGGATGTCGACGAATTCGAGCACAAGTATGCCTCCACTCTCGGCGACAGCGTTCTGCGCGGGGATTTGAGTCCGGCACGCGAGATCTTTGCCCGCTTCAAGCAACGAGTGGAAGACCGTGTCGCCAAGAACAAGAAGTTAGCCCAGAAAAAATACACGTTCGACAGCGACCGCACGGTTGAGATCAACCGGCAGAATGCGCCTTGGCCAAAGAACCAGGAAGAGGCTGATCGGATCTGGCAGGACCGTATCGAAGCCGAACTCCTTAAGGAAGAGCTCGCGGAACTGAAGTTGCGTCCGCCGCCGGAAACCGTCACACGCCGGTATGATCAGGTGCTTCGCAACGTCCGTGAAATGGAAGAGGGCGACGTCGTGAAGACTTTTCTCAGTGCGCTGGCGCAAACGTATGATCCCCATTCCGAGTATCTCAGCCCGTCGGATCTCGAGAACTTCCAAATTTCCATGAAGCTCTCGCTGGTGGGCGTGGGAGCAGTGCTTTCTTCCGAGGACGGCTATGCCAAGGTAAAGGAAGTTGTCCCGGGCGGGCCAGCCGATCGTGATGGACGTCAGGCGGTAAACGATCGCATCGCTGCCGTCGCCCAAGGAGAGGCGGAGTTTGAGGATGTTGTCGACATGAAGCTCGACAAGGTGGTCGAAAAAATTCGTGGAAAGAAGGGGACCTTGGTTCGATTGCTGGTGATACCTGGCGATGCCACTGATCCTTCCAAGCGCAAGATCGTCGAAATCCGGCGCGACGAGGTGAAGCTGAAAGATCAGGAGGCGAAGGCCGAGGTGCTCGATCTTGACGGGCAAAGTGGGAATCCGGTTCGTGTCGGTTGGATCACACTTCCCTCGTTCTACGCGAACATGGAGAACCGTGGAACTCCCAAGAGCACGACCGAAGATGTGGCTGCTCTTATCTCCCGGCTCAAGCGCGAAGGTATCCAGGGTCTCGTCATCGATCTCCGTCGTGATGGCGGAGGCTCACTCGAGGAGGCAATCAACCTGACCGGGCTTTTCATTCCCCGTGGGCCAGTAGTGCAGGCCAAGGACTCCAACGGCAAGATCAGTGTCTCTCAAGACACCAATCCCGAACTGGTTTACAATGGCCCCTTGATTGTGTTGGTGAACCGCTTGAGTGCGTCCGCGAGTGAGATCTTCGCCGCGGCCCTTCAGGATTACGGCCGAGCCGTGATTGTTGGTGATGAGCGCAGCTTCGGAAAAGGAACTGTCCAGACAGTTCTCGATCTCGGACGCTTGATGTCGCCGTTCAGTCTCAGCACCGCCGATGCCGGAGCCCTCAAATTGACGATTCAAAAATTCTACCGCGTGCGAGGGGGCTCGACTCAGCTGAAGGGCGTTGAATCGGACATCGTCCTGCCATCTCTGACCGATAATTCTGAAATCGGCGAAGGTTCCCTCAAGAACAGGCTGGCCTACGACGAAGTAGCTCCCGTCAAGATCGTTGATTCAATGGCGGCAACTCCCCTCTTTCTTGACGAGCTCAGGGCGCGCTCCGCGCAGCGGATCGTTGGCGATCCTGAGTTTCGTTACACTATCGAAGACATGAGCCGTGTTCGCGAGAAGATTAAAGAGAATGTGATGTCTTTGAACGAGGAGGTGCGCCGCCAAGAGCTCGCTGATGACAAGAAGCGGAAAGAACTCCGCGAAAAGGATAGGCAATCACGCGGTCCTGCGCTGGACGTCCGAGCCTTTGAGCTGACGCTCGATGACCTCACTGCTCCAAAACTGCGCGCCGTGGCCTTCGATCGTAAGCAAGAGAAGCATATGCTCGAGCCGCCTGACGAAGACGACGACGATGGCAAGAAGGAAGGTCCTGAGCCCGATGCCATTCGCAATGAAGCCCTTCGGATCATGCGCGATCTGATTAATCTCGGCAATCGGACCAAAACTGCCAGCATCCCGAAAGAGCCGCTTTGAGACGATAGCGTCCCATTTGGTACTAATTCAGTTTGACAGCGCGGAGCCGATCTGTGAGCGTCTTGAAGCGCCACGTCGCGTTCTAACTCGTGAAATTGTATGTCTGAGCCCAAGAAGGAAACTGTGCGCATCGTTCTCCCCCCTCGACGAGACGGTCAACCGCTTTCGTCAGGTTCGCGGGAGACTGCGATGATAAATTTGCCCCCCAAACCGGTTCAGAAACCCCCTGGGTCCATTTCAACCCAGCCACCACCGCAGGTTCCACCGTCGATCCCCAAACTACCGACACTTTCTCCGGTTGGTGGTCAAACGCCAGCTGCGCCGCCGGTTCCGCCGAAACCTCCCTCGATTCCGGGCGCCGTGGCGCCTGTTCCTAATCCGTCGTCGACTGCGGGAGCCGGTGCTCCTGGCGCCGTGAATTCACCGCCAGTCCCGCCGCCGGGGATACCGGGAAGCGTAGCAATTCCTAGGCCGCCCGCAGTCGCGAGTGTTCCCCCTCCTCCTGCGACCGCCAGACCGGCTTCACTCGCCGGTGCGCCTCCACCCGCTCCAAAGTCTCCCGGTCTGAACATTCCATCGGCGACGATACCGCCGGGAGGCGCGGGAAAGGCACCTTCGGTCGCTGCTGTGCCTCCTCCGCCTCTTAGTTCGGAGCCCAAAAAAGAGACCGCGAAGGTCCCGCCGAGCGCTGCGGGTTCGAGGCCATTACCGCAAGCATCAGTCCACTTACAGAGGAAACCTGCGGCGTCAGTCACGGCAGTTCCGGCCTCGAAGTCCGCTTCGACGGCTTCCGCAATCACTGTGGCGCCTCAAGTTCAAGCTGAGCGTTCCGTAGGCATCGGTGTGGGCCTGCTCGCTTTGCTTGCTTCGGTGGCTGCGGTCGCCATCCAGCTCTGGATGATGCTGGAATAGCGTTCGCGTTGGGCTTTCGTGCCGACGGTAGATGGGGGGTCTTGCACTCGCTTTTCAGCGAGCCTCTGCTATCTTGCCACCCTTATGGCTAGTGAAAACGTGGTAGAGTTGAACGATTCGAATTTCGACACTGTTGTCTCGGGGGCATCTGAACCCTTGCTCGTCGATTTTTGGGCTCCTTGGTGTGCCCCTTGCCGAATGCTCTCACCGATTGTCGCGGAGATTGCAGGAGAGAACGCCGGTAAGTTCAAGGTCACCAAGGTCAACGTCGACGAGTCGCCTGCCGTTTCCGAGAAGTTTGGGATTCGCAGTATTCCTACGCTCCTTTTCTTCAAGGGTGGGGTAAAGCGTGACCAGACCGTGGGTATTCTCGGAAAAGCGGAAATCGTCCGCCGGCTGGAAGCTTTGGCTTAGGGTGGGATCTAGCGCTGTGCTAGGGAGGTTGATTTCTCCGCGCCGGCGCTGCTACCATGAATGCGAAACTTTTGTGGAGGCGCCTTTGGATGTGACTGGCGCTTGACAGAATCGCTCCTCCAACTCCTCGCTGCCGGCGTCAATATTCCTGATGCTGCCCTAGCAGATTCTGTTTAGACTGATTCCATGGCTGCGGTCCCCTTTGTCCACCTGCATTGTCACACGGAGTATTCACTCCTGGACGGCGCGATCCGCACGAAGGACCTCGTTGCCAAGGCGGCGGCCTTTGGTATGCCCGCAGTGGCATTAACAGATCACGGCAATCTTTACGGCGCGATTGAGTTTTATCTGGCGGCGCAGCGCGCCGGTATTCGACCAATCATCGGCTGCGAAGCCTACGTGGCACCAAATTCTCTGCGCGAGCGCAACGCATCGACGGGGAAGGAGGCCGCCTTTCATCTAACCCTGCTGGCGACCAATACGGATGGCTACGGTAACCTGGTCAAACTTGTCACCGCGGCGCACCTGGAGGGCTTTTACTACAAGCCGCGCATCGACAAAGATCTGCTGGCGAGCCATTCGAGCGGTCTGATTGCATTGAGTGGTTGCCTGAAAGGCGAGATCAACAGCAAGCTCCTTTCGGGAGATGCCGCCGGCGCGAAAAACGTCGCCGCCGAATACCGTGACATTCTCGGGAGAGAGAATTTCTTCATCGAGTTGCACGATCATGGTCTCGAAGCAGAGAGGCGTTGCAATCCCGGGCTTGTGCGAATCGCAGGCGACCTGGGTCTCGATCTGGTCGCGGCAAATGACGTCCATTTCCTCGAGCGTGAGCATCACGAAGCCCATGACGTCATGCTTTGCATCGGGACCGGCGCGATGGTCTTTGATGAGAAACGGATGCGATACGCTCCGGAGCTTTATTTCAAATCCGGGGAAGAGATGGCGGCGCTTTTCACCGAATTTCCAACCGCGCTGAGCAATACCGTGCGGATAGCCGAGCGTTGTGAACTGAAACTCGAATTCGGTCAGCCGAAATATCCTGCCTTTGAAGTGCCCTCGGGAGTCTCCCGTGAAGCTTATTTCCGTGAGCTTTGCTGGCGCGGCCTCGCCGAACGATACGGGGCGAGGGCCGAATCTGACGCTGAGCTTCGTGAGCGTCTCGAGTACGAGATTTCCATTATCGAGAAGACCGGCTTTGTGAGCTACTTCCTAATTGTCTGGGATTTTATCAGCTATGCTCGGCAGAGAGGAATTCCCGTGGGACCTGGGCGAGGTTCTGCCGCGGGCTCGTTGATCGCGTTTGTCCTCCGCATCACCGACATTGATCCGCTCCGTTATGGGTTGATCTTTGAGCGTTTTCTTAATCCTGAGCGTATCAGCCCGCCTGATATCGACGTGGACTTCTGTATGGAGCGTCGCGGCGAAGTGATCGACTATGTGCGCCGCAAATATGGTGAGCGGTGTGTCTCGCAAATTGTCACTTTCGGGACCCTCGGTGCCAAGAGTGTTGTGCGCGACGTCGGCCGAGTGCTTGGATGGAGCTACACGGACGCCGATCGGCTCGCCAAGATGATCCCCAATGAGCTGAACATTACGCTCTCGAGCGCCGCGGAGAAAAATTCTGATCTCCGGACGGCACTGGAAAACGAGCCCGCGACCCGCCAACTATGGGACTATGCTCTCGTCCTCGAAGGGCTTAGCCGCAACACGGGAATTCACGCAGCTGGCGTGGTCATTGGTGATCAGCCTTTGGACGAGTACATCCCGTTGTGCCGCGGCAAGGACAACGAAGTGATCACTCAGTACGAGATGAACGCCCTCACCGAGCTCGGAATGCTC
>DATLIT010000134.1:0-4206 GCA_035539295.1 Terrimicrobiaceae bacterium
TTGAGCGGCTGCTTGAGGACCAGCCGCTAGCACGGACTGCTACCCAAATGCTGCCATGACCAGTGATCAAAATGATCGGAATCCGTCTCTTTTCGTCTCCCAGCTCGTTTTGAAAGATCAAGACCACTCAAGCCGGGCAGACGAACATCCACAACAAGAGACGTCCCACGAGACTTCGCAGGAAAGCATGCGCTGAGGAGAGGATTTCGACCTTCAAGCCAGTGGAACGAATCGGCTGCAAAGGATCCGCACATGGCGTTGTCATCATCGACGACGAAGTTATTAAGCCGGGTGGCTCGTATCGGCTCTTCCCTCCAGCTTCATCCGCCTTCGTCTGTTGGTAGCGTGAACCGGAAGGTAGCGCCTTCTCCATAATTGGACTCGGCCCACAGGCGGCCTCCATGAGCCTCCGCGATGGACCGGCTGATGGACAGACCCATTCCCATGCCGTCCGGCTTAGTGGAGTAAAATGCATCAAAGAGCCGCTCCGTTTGTTCCGGGCTGAATCCCATCCCGGAATCCTCCACGGACACAACGACCGCTTCCGATTCATGCGACGAGGTTTGAATACGAAGAACGTGCGGCCGATCCGTCACCGCGTTCATGGCATCGAGAGCATTGACCATTAAGTTCATCACCAATTGCTGAATTTGCACGCGATCCACTTCCACGGTCGGAAGGACATCGGCGAGTTCCGTTTCTAGTTTTGCGCCACGACGCAGCAACTCCGGCTTGAGCAGAGGAAGGATCTCCAAAATCACGTCGTTGACGTTCAATCGCTGTCGCACCGGCTGACCCTGTGCAAGCAGTGCGCGAATGCGCGCAATGACCTCTGACGCACGTTTTCCGTCGCGGACCATCCGCTGCGCTGTCGCCCGCGCTTCACCGAGGTTAGGTGTTTCCATGGCAAGCCAGCGAAGGCAGGCGTTGGCATTTGTCATGAGCGCGGCAAGCGGCTGATTGATTTCGTGCGCTATGGATGCGGTTAATTCCCCCATCATCATCACCCGCGCGACCTGCGTCAGCTCCGCCTCGATCTTTTTCAGCGCCTCTTCAGCACTGCGGCGCGCGATCCTGGAGCGCTGTAAAACGATGCCTTGAGCGACGTCATTGGCGGCCTGCTGCAACAACTCCGTTTCCTTCTCGTCAAAAGCTTCCCACTCACTCGAATAGACCACGAGACTGCCGATGGGACCGCCGTCCGCGATGAGTGGCAATCCTAACACAGCTTTGATCTCATTTGCATCAGCCCATTGATTTGAGGGAAGGTGCTCGGATTTGCCAAGTCGACCATTGCAAGGGATTGGTCTGCCATCCCGAATTACGGCCCGCGACAATCCGTCGCCGCATCCTCCCGTAGCCCACGCGGGGATGAGATCTGGTATGCTGGCGTGGCCGGCTTGCGCCGCCGGGATGACGGAGTCGCCCTGGGCGTAGCGCACCCATGCAACGCGATACCCACCGGGTTCGATGAAAGTCTGGCATACCAGCTTCAAGTACTCCAATTCATTCGCGCTCCGCATGATTGCTTGGTTGCAGCTGCTCCGCACCCGCCAAACACGATTGATCCGATGAAGTTCCTTCTCCGCGCGCCCCCGCTCCCTAATCTCGGCGGTCAGCTTCTCATGCGCGACCTGGAGGTTAGCCGTCCGCTCCTGCACCTTCTCCTCGAGCTCCTCCCTGGCCCACAGCAGCGCTTCCTCATCGCGCCGTTGCCGGCGAGCCAGCCAGCTGATGAAAGCTCCGGTGAACAGGAAAACTGCAAATTTGGGCACTTCGCGGAGCGTGACCGGCTCGGTGAAGAGAGGCGGGGTGAGGCAATACTCCACAGCAAAGATTGACAAAACGGTGGCCAGAACGCCCGGTCCGAACCCGCCGATCCAACTGCTCAGGACGATCGCGCAAACAAAGAACGGTGTCTGGAAGGCTGGCGCATTTAGGGATGTCTTCAGCGTGAAAGTGACCGCCCATGCTGCGAAGACCAGAAACGCGCCGATGGCATAACCCACCAGCAGCGGCAAACGGTGTCGCCACGAGGTGACGAGTCTCAACTTCCTTGGTTCTGGCGATCCCTCGATTGCTTGAGTTGGCGATGAGTTCAATGGCTCTTAATTTTCTCGAGACAAGGCTCAAGCCGCTGCCTGTCGTGACATTGCTTTTTCTTCCCGCCTCAGTCCCATCTTCTTGATTCGAGAAAGCAACGTCGTTGGCTTGACACCGAGGAGCTCCGCAGCGCCATCGGCTCCCTTGATTTTCCAGCCGGTCTTTTCCAGGACTACGAGCAGATTGTCCCGCTCGAGCCGCAGCATCTCGGGCTCGGTGAAAAATTGTCGCCCAGCGACTTCTTCGGCCGCGGAAATAAGGCCCGGTAGGGGCAAGTCGGTAATCGGCAGATCGAATTCCAGAGAGCCACCCCGCGCCAGAATGACCGCGCGTTCGATTACATTGCGCAATTCCCGTATGTTGCCAGGCCAATCATAGTTTTGGAGCGTGGCAATAGCCCGCGCGGTCAAGCGCGGCTTCGGGCATTTCGTTTCCTTCACAACCAGGTCGACGAAATGCTTCGCGAGAAGGGGAATGTCCTCATGGCGCTCCCGAAGCGACGCCACCTGAAGCGGGAAAACGTTGAGCCGATAATATAGGTCCTCGCGAAACCGGCAGTTGGCAACCTCTTCCATCAAATCGCGATTGGTCGCGGCGATGATGCGCACATCGACTCGCCTCGTCCGATCGTCGCCGACTCGCTCATACTGCTTCTCCTGGAGGGCTCGCAAGAGTTTGCTCTGAAGATGCAAGGGAATCTCACCGATCTCATCCAAGAACAGCGTGCCGCCATTGGCAGATTCAAAGCGCCCGATACGATCTTTGAAGGCCCCGGTAAAAGCACCCTTCACATGGCCGAAGAATTCGCTCTCATACAGCTCCTTCGGAATCGAGGCGCAGTTAACACGAATGAGCGGCTTGTCTTTCCGATTGCTCTGCCTGTGAATCTGCTGCGCGATCACTTCCTTGCCGGTGCCCGTTTCACCTAAAATCAGCACCGTCGAATCTGTGGGCGCCACTACCCGGATGCGATTCAAGACAGCGCGCAATGCGCTGCTCTCGCCGATGATCTCCGAGGAGTCATTCTTTGTTTCCAACTCCGTTGGCTGCGTCTCCGAGATTCCTTGCTGAATCGCGCTAATTAGGTCATGCGCACTAAAGGGCTTGGTGAGAAACTCCATTGCGCCCGCCTTCATTGCCCGTACCGACATGGGGATGCTACCATGGCCCGTAAGGAAAATAATCGGGATCGGAATGCCTGCGTCGACAAGCTCCTGTTGTAGATCCAGCCCGCTGAGTCCAGGTAAATTCACGTCGAGGATCAGGCAACCTGGGGGCTCCATTCTGGCGCGCGCCATGAACCTTTGGGCCGAGGCAAAAGTCTCGACCTCAAATCCCTCGGATCGGAGCAGGTTCTCCACAGCCTCGCGCACATAGGGATCGTCATCTACGACGCAAACCGGAGGAACGGGCTTTTTCATCGGAGCTCTTTGATTCGCTGAGTTCAGTTAGCTAATAGAGATAAATTGCGCGGTGACCGACTGCTTCGTCAGGCCAGCGAGTCTTTTTCGGAAATACTGCCGGATTCTGCTCGAGGCTCTCCGAGAGCGGCATTGACGGCGTTCAGCAACGCATCATCATTGAAAGGTTTGAGAAGGCAATCCACGGCGCCGTTTCCGAGAACCCGCGCGCGAACCGTCTCGTCTCCATGCGCCGTAATGAAAATAATCGGGATCAAGCGCTGGATCGCAATCAACTTCGTCTGAAGTTCGGGACCGCTCATGCCTGGCATCCGCACGTCGAGAATAAGACAATCGGTCGCGTGAAGCGCCGTCGAATTCAAAAAATCCGTGGCCAATGCGAACGCCTCGACCCTGAAGCCTACGGATTTAAGCAGTCCTTCGAGAGACTCCCGGACGGACTCGTCATCGTCCACAATCGAGATTAGAGAATGGTCGATCATGGCAAACTTTCTTGAGTACGCTGCAGCAGTTCGAGCCGGGCGTCCATAATACCTTGGTATAGGTCTCGTTCTGTGGGACGCGGTTCGGGCTTCGGCGAAACCCAGAGAAGGTGAGATCTTACCGAGGCGACGGTCCAGGGCACGAGAGTGTGAGCACGCAGTTACCATCACCGCGCCGGCGACGTTCATAGCCATTTAAA
>DATLIT010000135.1:0-4557 GCA_035539295.1 Terrimicrobiaceae bacterium
ATGAAACGGCTGGCCCATGAATTCGCCACTGAATTCCTGCTGAACGAATCGGCCCTTGAGCGTCCAAGTCGACTTCGCGGTGCCCGTCGAGAGAGCGGGTGGCGCATCCGGGGCCATCCATGTTTTGACCTCAACCTTCCACTCGCCGACCAGCGGCTCGAGCGCTTGATGCGCAGCCCCCGGCGTGCAAGCCGCTCCGGCCTTCTTGATCATCTCCTCCATCGCGGGATCGAATTTCTGGACGTTTTCACTATCTAAGCCCAAGCCCACGGTGAGTGTTCCGGCGACGACGAGCGCCGATCCAAGATATGCGATGCTGTGTTTCATAAATGTGCTTCTTCTATTGATGGTTGTGTCGCTGCTAGTGATACAACGAACGAACTAGAGCCTCCGGGACAATACTTTTTCCGGTTCGCGTGACTGGACTGCCTTCAAAGGGATAGCACGAAAGTTCCATTGTTCGAACGAACAGCCGATGCAACGTTTCTGTTCGCTGGTCACTTCCGGTTTGCCGCCACCGCCGGGCTGACAGCGACGGAAGGAAAGTCATGAGGTCGTTTTCAGTCATAGCATTGGATCAGCCGGTTCGTGCGCAGCCGGTTATTGAGCAGCGCACAATGCCGCGTCCGACCGCGCGAGCGCGGCTTGACAGCATCGATCTGCTCCGTGGCTTGATCATGGTTCTGATGGTGCTCGATCATACCCGTGATTTTTTTGGCACCAGCGCGATGAATCCGCGGGACGTGCATGATCCCGCATTGTTCCTGACGCGCTGGGTGACGCATTTCTGCGCGCCCATCTTTATCTTCCTCGCAGGTCTCTCCGCGTTCCTCTATGGAACCCGGGGGCGAACGAGGCAGGAGGTAAGTCTCTTTCTCTTTACGCGCGGAGCATGGCTGGTCCTGCTTGAACTTACCGTTGTCCTCTTTGGTTGGACATTCGATCCTGCGTTCAACTTTTTTGTTCTGCAGGTGATCTGGGCAATCGGTTGGTCGATGATCGCGCTCGCTGCGTTGATTCACCTACCACGCGTCGCTCTGGCGGCGTTGGCGCTCTCAATGATCGCCGGGCACAATCTGCTCGATAGCGTTAGAGCGGAACAGTTGCACGGTTTCGCACCCCTTTGGCTGCTCCTGCACGAACCTGGATTTCTGCAGCCCACGCCTGGCATAAAAGTGCTTGCGGTTTATCCGCTCGTCCCGTGGATCGCCGTGATGGCCGCCGGTTACGCGTTTGGTCCGGTGATGAATTTCCCGGAACGGCAACGACGCCGCTGGCTCATCGGCACGGGAGTTTCCCTGGTGGGAGTTTTCGTGGTGCTGCGTGCTCTGAACGTCTACGGCGATCCGGTCGCGTGGCAGCCTTCCGCGTCCTGGAGCGCGAGCGTCCTCTCATTCATCAACTGCGAAAAGTATCCCCCTTCACTGCTCTATCTGGCCATGACGCTCGGTCCCGGGCTCATCGCATTGGCGCTCTTCGAGAATGTGCGCGGCAGACTGGCGGGCTGGCTAATTACGTTCGGAGCCGTGCCTTTCTTTTATTACATCGTCCACATTTACTTGATTCATGTCGTGTCGATAGCGGCCGCCGCGTTCGCCGGTGCCGACCTTGCCTGGCTCTTCCAAGACCCGATCGGGACCAAGCCGAACGGATACGGCGTTAGTCTACCTCTTATTTATGTCCTCTGGTTCGCATTCTTGCTTGCTCTCTACCCACTTTGCCGCTGGTTCGCAGCGCTCAAGCAGCGGCGCCACGACTGGTGGCTAAGCTATCTCTGAGGAGGACGGCAGCACTCAATTCCATTCCGAAAAGGATCACTTATGTCGAAAGCTGGCGATTTCTTTCAGAACCCCGTAACAGGCGAGGCGGCTGTCGTTCGCATCGGTACCGAGGAGAGCGATGGCGAACTCCTGGTCGCCGACCTCTACATTGCCGCGGGCGGTGCAGTCATGGGAGAGCATTACCACCCTGCAATCGAAGAGCGGTTTACTCTCATTCGCGGTGAACTTGGAGTTCGGTTGTCCGGACGCGCAATCAAGACGACGCCAGGCGCTATGTTGCTCGTCCCTCCTGGCGTTCAGCACGACTGGTGGAACGCCGGGGAGGAAGATGCGGTCGTTCGCGTTGAAATTCGCCCGGGTGCGCGATTTGAGCTGATGATTCTGAACGCCTTTGGGCTCGCTCAGGATGGAAAGGTTGATCGAAGAGGGATGCCAAACTTTCTGCAACTGGTCATCTTCGCCTGCGAGTTCAGCGACGTGGTCCGGTTTACCCGACCACCCTGCCTGATCCAGAGAGGGCTCTTTGCACTGGTTGCGCCGTTCGCCCGGCTACGCGGATATCGCGGGAGCTATCAGGAATACTTGACCCGTCGTCATGAACACTACGCTGCAACGAGCCGGCCGCGCTTGCCCGGTCCGGCCAGGCCGCTGGCTCCCTCGTTCCTGGAGACGGCATGAACACCGAAAAACTTCGCCTCCTCGCACCCGACCTGAATCGTGTTGCACCGCGAAGTCCCTATGCCGCCCTGGACCCGTTTCCCGTGTGGGCCGCGCGACTGGTCGACAAATGCCGAGCAGAACTCCTCGGCCAGGCGGGTTCTTATCGTTTCAACTGCCCGATGGATCGCGAATTTCTCAGGGCGGCTGGCTTGGCGGCGGAGTCGCTACGAAACTTCGTTGCCACAGGCGTCGACGATGAGGAAGTGGCAACGTGGATGGCTGCACAAGCGAAAGCGCCACGCCAGGATATCCTTCGCTGGTGTCGACGATTTCGGGCGAATCCGCTCTGGAGGCTTCTGGAAGTGGAAGATTGGCTCCATCGACGCGTTAGTGGCAGAAAGCAAACTTAGGAGTTCGCCGCGCTCGGCGCATTTACCCATCCGAACGAGGAGCAACCATCGATACACAATGGATGAGCGGCATCGGTTACACGGCCGCGCCGGCACTGATCAGAATGCCTTGGCCCTTTCGCCGGCGCGAGAAACGCGCAATGCGAATCGCAGCGCGGCGTGCGGAGCATTCAACCGCCTGGCTGAACTGGAGCTTTCGTTCCATTTACAATTCTTGGCGGATGTATCATGAAACGTGGAAGGGAGAGCGAAAAAATGAAAGCGAAACAGCTTCCAGATGGTCTTGATCATTGGCTGAAAACCCGAACGGCCGTGATTGGTGGGGTGAACTGGCTCCAGGCCAATTTGAATAGACCTGCCTCGAGGGGCCAACGACAACAAGAGGAAACTGGAATGGTGATCATTCGCAAGCACCATTCGTAATCCTCCACCGATCAGGTCGTCCCGCTTCTCCAACACCAGGTCTAAGGCCCGGCGTGCTTTGCAAAAGGCCAGGGAGCCGCTGACGCGAGCGCAGGCCCTTCGAGGCGTGCTGCAAGGCGCTCGCGCAAGCTTATCCTAACGCTTGGTGACCCACCGGGCACTATGCCGGCGCTTGCGTGAGTCGCCGGATTGTCGACTGGCGGCATGGCAACTCCCGGTGTGGTCAACGAAATGGGCGCGATTGCGCAACGGGCATCGACTGGATAGATTCATGCCGAACGGAAGCACCAGCCGGACGTCGACATTTGCGAAGAATGCCAAGAGTGAAAAAGGTGGGCGCAGACTTTCCCAACCAGAGCGATGCGCTGCTGGCGGAGGCGCTACGCGCCAGCGAGCGGGCGGAGGAGGAACTCGCGCGACTGAACCGAACCCTACGGACTGTCAACGAGTGCAACAAGGCCCTCGTGCGTGCTACCGAAGAATACGAACTTCTGCGTTCCGTCTGTCAGATCCTGGTCGATGTCGGCGGCCTTCGCATGGTTTGGGTTGGCTACCGCGAATTCGACGAAGGAAGGACCGTCCGTCCCGTCGCGCACGCAGGATATGAAGCTGGATACCTGGATCTGATTCGAATCACCTGGGGCGATACCGAAGCGGGTCGCGGTCCAATGGGGGCCGCCATCCGCACAGGAACGAGATCCTGGACGAGAAACATCCTTACTGATCCGAATATGGCTCCGTGGCGGCGCGAGGCGGTCTCCCGTGGTTTCGCATCTTCGGTTTCACTTCCTCTGCTGTCTCACGGGGAGGCCTTTGGCGCCCTTGCGCTCTACGCCGACGAGCCGGATGTCTTCACCGAGACAACAGTTGAACAATATACAGATTTGGCCAATAACCTGGCCTATGGAGTCCTCGCGCTCCGCACACGTGAAGAGCGCGAGCGGGCTGAACGCGAAGTGCGTCAGCTCAACGCGTCCCTCGAGAAGCGGGTGGACGAACGGACGATCGAGCTGGTCCGCTCGAACGATCAGCTCAGGCGTGCGGAAGACCAGTTGCGAAGGCACGGCAAGGAAGTCGAGATTCACCGTGATGTCCTGCTTGAGCTGGCACACTCAGACAAATCGGATTTCAGTAAAGCGATTGAAAAAATCTGTTCGCTTTCGGCGACGACGCTTGATGTGGCGCGTGTCAGCTATTGGTCACTTCAGGAGAATGACTCCGCGATTGCCTGTGAACTGCTCTACCTGCGCGATTCGGAAAGTGTTGATGAGCAATTCAAAGGT
>DATLIT010000136.1:0-12358 GCA_035539295.1 Terrimicrobiaceae bacterium
GTGTAGGTTCCGCCGAGCGATTGTGTGATAATCACGTTCATCCCTTCGGGAAGGACGATTGGATTGCCGCTCGGGATTTGGATCGCGTCGCAATCGCGGGTCAGCCAGATTTCGCGATGATCGTTCATGGCTGGAGCTTAATTTTGACGGTCTTTGGCGAAGCGAATTGATCGAGCAAGCTCGGCGCTGAAGCTGGCGCGACGGTCTCTTCGCCTCCGAGCGCGTTGCGCAACGCACCCTCCACGAGCTGTGCACAATGGATTTTCATGGGTGGCAGCTTGCCGAGCGGCGAAGCCAGTTCTTCTCCTGACATAGCCAAGGCCTCAGCCGGGGTCTTGCCGCGAATGAGCTCTGTGGCCACGCTGGCAACAGCGATAGCCGTTTGGCAGCCAAACGACTGAAAGGTGGCCCGATCGATGACCTTGCGACCGCCTTCCTCTTTGAACTTCACCCACATACGGAGCATATCGCCGCAGTTCTCACTGCCAACCGTTCCAATGGCATCAGCACCCGACATTTCGCCGACGTTTTGCGGATCGTGCAACGCGGCCTGGATTTTTGTTTCGATGTCGTCGTTCATTCCACCGTGTAGCGCGGAAGCGTTGCATCCACCTGCACGCTCCAGGCATCAATGCCGCCGCGCAGGCATTTGATGTTTGTAAAGCCGTGACCGGAAAAATACGCCGCGGCGTCGAGTGATCGTGCCCCCTTATGGTCGACGAACACCAGAAAGCTCTCCTTCGGTTTGTTGGTGAGAATCTGCTGCATCAACGAGTGATCGAGGAACTGCGCTCCCTCAATACGCACTGCTTCGTACTCTTCCCGGGTTCGGATATCGAGCAATTCCACGCTGTCTGACTCCAGCAGCCGCTTGACTTGGGGCGGGGAAATCATCATCCGCTCATCCTCCGCTGAAGCGCGGCGGATTGTTTCCAATACCTCCGCCGGATCAAGACCGTCATTGCGCGCGCAGACCTCCGCAAGCGTTTCGTCAGGCCGAAACCCGCAACTGGCGCAACCACCGATGTGATAGTTGCGAAAGAGCGCACGCTGAGCGCCAGGGCAGGCCTCCAGAAGCTCATCCATTGTCATGTCCACCGCAGAAGTCATCATCATCAGACTACCCGGCTGCGGCTTGATTTCAACTATCGGCTCGCCGCTCCTCAGTTCCGCATTATGGTGAGGAAATGAAATGGCGTGCTTTGGGCGAAGCTCGTTGGATTCTCGGGATCCTCGCAGTCTGCTGTGCCGTTTCCCTCGCCTGGCACCCGGCGGCGGCAGTTTTCTTCGCCGGATTCTTCCTGTTTTCGCTCTACTTCTTTCGGGATCCGGAGCGCCAGCCTCCCGGTGACCAGAACCTGGTTGTAGCCCCGGCCGATGGCGTAGTAGTGGAAGTGAAAGAGGCCGGCGAAGATCATTTGATCCAAGGCAAAGTCAAGCGCGTCGCCATTTTTCTCTCGGTCTTCGACGTCCACGTGAATCGCGCGCCCATCGCCGGCAAAATTACTCACTCCGAAGCAGCCACCGGTCGGTTCCTTGATGCGAGAAATCCGTCCAGCGCTGAAATCAATGCTCGGCGCACGTGGGCAATCAAAGGGAAGGAGAAGACGGTGATCGTGCGGCAGATCACGGGAGCGATTGCCCGGCGCATCTGCGCATGGAAAAAGGTCGGAGATTCGGTGGAACGAGGGGAACGCTTCGGCATGATCCGTTTCGGTTCGCGCACCGAAGTTGATCTGCCCATCGAAGCGGAAATCCTCGTCAGACTCCGAGAGAGAGTCCGCGGTGGAGAAACGCCGATCGCACGGCTCGGACCGAGCCAGGAATGAATTCAAACGAGGAGCCGAAGATTTACCTCCTGCCGAACTTGATGACGGCGGGTAATCTCTTTTGCGGCTTTGCGGCTGTCCTCCGCATTATCGAGGCTGCTTTGGTTATTGAGCAGGGAGGATCAGCGGTCGCCCTGTATCATCAAGCACTCACCTTTGTTCTCGGCGCCTGTCTTTTCGACCTGCTCGATGGTCGCCTCGCCCGTCTCGGAGGAAGCGAAAGCCCTTTCGGGCGGGAGTTTGATTCGCTGGCCGACGTCGTCTCCTTTGGAATCGCACCGGCCCTCTTGGTTTATCAGATCGTGCTTCGCGATTTCTCTCGGACAGGTTGGTTGATCGCGTTTGTTTATCTTCTGTGCGGTGCGCTGCGGCTGGCGAGGTTCAACTGCTACGCCAGTTCAAGGAACGGCAAAGTCCAGGAAGATTTTATCGGATTTCCAATCCCTGCCGCGGCCGGGCTGATCGCGTCGCTCACGCTCTTCATGCTCTGGCTGGAAGAGGGTTCCAAGGAAATCGGGATTTGGAAGTACGCACTGGCGGGCCTGATGCTCTTCCTCTCATTCATGATGTTTAGCCGCGTGCGCTACCCCAGCTTTAAGGGCTTGGGCTGGAGGACCCAGCGTTCGATTCCGCGCTTTCTGCTGATCATCGTGGTCCTGGTCTTCAGCGCGATGTTTTACGAATGGATGCCAGCGTTGCTCTTCGTGACCTTTCTCGTTTACGGTTTTGTTCGCCCCTTCATTTCAAAGGCGCTGCGGCGCGAACTTGAAGAGGAGGAGGACGACGAAGTCAACGAAGAGTCCGCCAAGTAGCAAGCAGGCGTCTTGCAATTAATGGAACCTCTGGGGGCATACGCGGCCCGCAGAACTAGCGCGCTGACACGAACCGGCTGGTTAACCGCTCAGAAGAAAATCGGGATGATGAGGATAGCAACGATGTTCACCACCTTGATCATCGGATTGATCGCGGGACCGCTCGTGTCCTTGTAGGGATCTCCGACCGTGTCGCCGGTGACTGCAGCCTTGTGTGCTTCGGAGCCCTTGCCGCCGAAATTTCCCTCCTCGACGTATTTCTTGGCATTATCCCAAGCGCCGCCACTCGAGGTCATTGAAATTCCCATGAACAAACCCGTTACGATACTCCCGACCAGGACGCCGCCGAGGAGCTTCATGCCATCCGGAATGGCGGCAATAACCACGACTGCCACCACTGGAAGAAGTGCCGGCACGATCATTTCTTTAAGGGCGGCTTTGGTGACGATATCAACGCATGTGCCGTACTCAGGGATGTCGCTGCCCTTAAGGATACCTGGACGTTCAGCCAGCTGCCGGCGCACTTCCGTGACCACCGCGCCAGCGGCACGCCCGACTGCGTTCATACTGAAGGCAGAAAAGAGGTAGGGCAGCAGTCCCCCAAGGAAAAGCCCGATGATAATCTTCGGGTCCTTGAGAGAAAAAGAGAGGGCCTGTTCGATCTGTGCAGGTTCCATGTGCAGTCTGCTCGCCTGGCTCAGGAGATGGTGCTTGAGATCGACGAAATATGAACCGAAGAGAACGACTGCAGCCAAGCCGGCGCTGGCAATCGCATAACCCTTGGTGACCGCCTTCATCGTATTGCCGACCGCATCCAGTTCGTCGGTGATGGCTCGGACCGTTTTGGGCAAACCACTCATCACCGCGATACCCCCGGCGTTGTCTGTGATCGGGCCGAACGCATCGAGGGAGATAATGATGCCTGACATCGAGAGCATCGCCATAACGGCGACGGCGATGCCATAGAGACCGGCCGCGCTGTAGCTCAGCCAGATCGATGCCGCGATGCAAAGCACAGGTAACGCCGTTGCCTGCAGGCCTACACCCAAACCGGCGATAATGTTGGTGGCGTGTCCCGTGACGCTAGCTTCCGCGACCTTGCGCACCGGCGAGTGCGCCGTGGAAGTATAGTAGTTTGTGATAAAAACTGCGGCCCCGGTCATCAAAAGCCCAACCAAGGACGAAAAATAGATCCCACTGGTCGGATAGATCATCTCGGCACCGCTCAAGATATCGTGCGCTGTCAGGCCCCTTGGAAACATAAGCATAGTTAGAGGCCAGAAAAGGAGTGCGGAAATGAGGGCCGTGACGACGACTCCCCCGATGAGAGCATTGGTCGGTGTCGTATTCGACACATTGACGAAGTAGATGCCGATGATCGAAGCGATTATCGCCGCTCCGCCAAGCAGAAATGGAAAAACCACAGGCGCCCCAAGACCAGCGGTAAGCGCCCCCACAAGCACGGTCCCAATCAGCGAAACTGCATAGGTCTCAAACACGTCTGCGGCCATTCCAGCGCAATCACCCACGTTATCACCGACATTGTCCGCGATCGTCGCTGGGTTACGTGGATCGTCCTCTTCGAGGTTAGATTCGACCTTGCCGACGAGGTCCGCTCCGACATCGGCGGCCTTCGTGTAAATGCCGCCTCCCAGACGCGCGAAGACCGAAATCAACGATGCGCCCAACGCCACCCCGACGAGACTCGCGATGGACTTGTCGCCATTTATCCATGACATCAACAGCCAAAAAATACCGACGGAAAGCAGCGCAAGTCCGACCACCAGCAGGCCAGTGACTGCTCCGCCATTAAAGGCGGCTTGGAGAGCACTCTTGCGGTTCAAAATGGCGCCTTGAGCCGTGCGCACATTGGCCAGGACTGCCACGCGCATCCCAATGTAACCGGCGCTAAGCGAACAAATTGCACCGAGCACGAACCCTGCGGCAGTGGAGAAGTCACGAAAAATCCACAGCAGCAGAAAGATCACGGCGGCTATGGCGCCAATGGTGACGATTTGGCGGTTGAGGTAGGCCTTCGCCCCTTCCTGAATGGCACCGGCGATTTGGAGCATCCGCTCGTTTCCCGTGGGGAGAGCGATCACCTGTTTGATAAGGAAGACAGCTCCACCCAGGCCAAGAAGGCCGCACAAGAGGGCGAAGATCATGCCTACAGAAACAAGAAATCCAGATGACACAGCGCTTAGCTAGTAAAGGGCCGCAGAGTTTAGCCGGACGCCGCGGCGACGCAACGATGTTTTGCATTCCCGCAAGTAAACTGCGCATAGCTCCAATCCATCGCGGAAAGACTTTTAGCCTGGATTGGAAACTCCTCTGCTGACGATCGAGAGGATTGTTTTTTGGGTATGCAAACGGTTTTCCGCCTGACGAAAGATGCTGCCGGCATGTTCCTCGAAGATGTCTTCCGCGATTTCCTTTCCTCGATATGCCGGTAGGCAGTGCAGGACCAGTGCCTTCGGCGCCACCGAGAGCAAGTCCCGGTTGATCTGGTAATTTTGGAATTGCGCCATGCGCAAGGCCGACTCGCTCTCCTTTCCCATGCTCACCCAAACGTCTGTGTAGAGGACACCCGCACCGCGGGCTGCCTCCAGCGGATCTTCAAAGAATTCCACATTGCTCGAAATAGCCTGGACTAGCTCCGGCGGCGGCCGGAATCTCTCGGGAGTCGCGACACGGAGTTGAAAATCGCAACGGACGGCCGCCCACATCCATGATCGGGCGACATTACAATCGCCGTCTCCAATGAATGCCAGTGGGCTCCGCTCGAGCGAACGTCCGCTCTCCTCGATCGTGAACAGATCGGAGAGGACCTGGCACGGGTGCTCGGCGTCGGTAAGCGCATTGATGGTCGGAATGCCACTGAACTTCGCGAAGTCCTCGACGTCGCTTTGCCCGAAAGTTCGAATTACGGCGCCGTGCAGCATTCGTCCCATCACCCGCGCGGTGTCCTTGATTGGTTCTCCGCGGCCAAGCTGGATGTCGGCACCTGCCAAAAACATGACCGTTCCTCCTAATTCGCGAATCCCCACCTCGAATGACACGCGCGTTCGTGTGGAAGATTTCGAGAACATCAACGCCCAACATTTGTCTCGGAGCGGATGCGCAGCGTGCGAACCGCGGTTTGCCTTGACGGCGCGGCTAAGGAAGACGATGCGCTCAATTTCGTCGCGACTCAGCGACTCAATGGACAAAAGGTTTTTCATGAAGTGAC
Organism: Terrimicrobiaceae bacterium; assembly: GCA_035539295.1. GTDB lineage: Bacteria > Verrucomicrobiota > Verrucomicrobiia > Chthoniobacterales > Terrimicrobiaceae > DASTFP01. Next base: position 5,871 of record DATLIT010000136.1, read on the forward strand.
TGGGAAACCGTCAAGACTGGCATAAAGAAATAAGCAGAGGTGCGACACGCCTAAATTTCCAAACTGAGCGCCGAGCTAGGCTGCGCTCAACAAACGCCCGATCTTTTCCAGGGCCTCGTCCACTTCGGCAGCGGTCACATTTAACGGAGGCAGGAGGCGAATGACGCGTTCTCCGGCTGGGATTGCCAGCAAGCCGTGAGTCATCAATTTCTTGGCAAAGGGGATTGCGACATTCACACCCGTCTCCTCGGCAAATTCGAATCCGATCATCAGACCGATTCCTCGGACTTCTCGGATGCGCGGACTTTTCAGTCCAACAAGTCCGTCACGAAGCCGCCCGCCTTGGAGGACCGCGTTTTCGCAAAGCCGGTCCCGCTGAACTATGTCGAGCACCTTCGCCGCCGCGGCGCAACAGACGGGATTGCCCCCGTAGGTGGTTCCGTGTGTGCCAGGTCCCAGGAGGTCGCAGAGTCCACGCGAGCTACTAGCCCAGAATGCACCGAGAGGAAATCCATTGGCGATTCCCTTGGCCCAACTCACGCCGTCCGGCATTACGCCGGAAGCCACGCTCTTCCAACCACACCATTCGCCCGTGCGCCCAAGACCGCATTGGATCTCATCAAAGAGCAGAAGGAGGTCGTGGCGGTCACAAAGAAGACGCAGACCCGCAAGGAAGTCGGCACTGGCTACATGAATTCCTCCCTCTCCTTGCACCGGCTCTACCAGGACAGCAGCGGTCCTCGGTCCGATGGCCGCGGAAACGGCGTCCAAATCCTGGAAAGGAAGATGAACGAACCCGTCGAGCAACGGCGCAAAGCCCTTCTTGATCTTCTCCTGAGCCGTTGCCGAGATGCCTGCCATCGTGCGGCCGTGAAAGGAGTTTTGGAACGTGAGGATTTCGTAGCGTCCGGAGGCGCTTCCGAATTTGCGAGTTAACTTGATTAATCCCTCGTTCGCCTCGGCACCGCTGTTACAAAAGAAAACTTTCCCGGGGCCGACCAAGCCGACGAGACGCCGGGCGAGTTCGGCTTGAGGGCTGGTCCGATACAGGTTTGAAGTATGGACAAGGATCGAAGCTTGTTTGCTCGCCGCCTCGGTGATCTCCGGATGGGCGTGACCGAGCGAACAGACGGCAATTCCCGCGCCAAAATCGAGATATTGCTTTCCATCAAAATCCCACACACGACAGCCCGCGCCGCGTGCAATGTCGAGTTCGAACCTCCCATATGTGGGCATGACAAACTCGCTGTACAGAGAGGCAAGTGCAGCCATTCGGAAGTTGGATCGCTTAAGACAGCATCCGTCGATCAAATTCTCGCACGGAGGAGCTTGACCGAACGGCAATTAAACAGCCTCGCCGTAGGAACTCTCAACGCGCTCGGCAACATCCCGATACCCGTAGTCCACTTCGTAAATTTGTTTCATGCACTCGATGGACTTCTCTTCCTGGGACATCTTTTCGTAAACAAGGCCGAGGTTGTAAACGATTTCTTTCTTGATGTTATCCATCTGAGCCAGCTCACTCGCCGCTGCGGAGAGGATGTTGGCTGCCAGATCGAACATCTTGCGTTCGGTGTAGCACCTTCCGAGGAGGTTCATCGCCCGAAGTCGCACGTTCGGGTTTTGGCGAGCCCGTTGAAGTTCGGAGATGGCATCCTTGTAGTTGCCGAGGTTCACCAAGATTTCGCCGAGCTCGAAGCGAAGCTGCAGGTCGGTTGGGTTGCGGTCGACGCGCTTTCTGGCTTCGTCGAGGAAGAGCTCGGCGCGCTGGCGCTTCATTTCCTCGAGCTCCGCCGCCCGCTCGGAATTTGCCGCGCCGGTTGGGTCGAGGGCCATCGCCTCCTCGAGCCTGGCGATCGCGTTGTCCAATTGTTTGATCCGAAGGTCAGAAACCTTGCGAACCAATGCAAAGTCGGTGTATTGCGAAAGTTGGGCGGCATAGCCGAACCAAGTGACGGCGTTTTCCAGATCGTTCTTCTCTTCGTAAAGTTCGGCGATGCGACGGGCGGTGTCGAGATTCTCAGGATCCTGAACATATTTCTCGGAGAGCTCTCCAAGCAGGAAGTCGATCATTTCATCGCCGCGATAGACCCTCGCCTGTTGTTCAAGGGCGATCGCCTGATCCTTGTCTTTGATTAAATCGCGATAGGTAGTCTCCTCCCGTTCCCATCCTCCTCTTTGCATCGAAGCTGCCGCGGCGGCATCTTTGCCACCTTTTACCGCCGCCAGATCGTTAGGATTAATTTCCACAATCCTTCCATACACATCGCCCGCCTTCGAGGGGCGCTCATTTTCCATGTAGAGCTTGGCAAGCTCGTGCATGGTCTTGGTGTCCTTCGGATTTCCGGCGACAATTGTTTCAAGGGCAAAGATGGCGGTCTCGGGCATCTTGGCAGCGAGAGCCGCCTCCTTTAGCAGGGTATTTCCCTGCGGGCTGTGTGGTTCGGCTTCGAGCATTTTCTCAATGGCGTCGAGCGCGTTCACAGGATCTTTTTTCAACTGGCCTTGAATCCTCATCATCGAAAGAGAGGCGCTGGACAGACCGCCAAGAACGCTGCGCTTCCCTGCCGACTTGGCGACCGCCGCCTTGCGCGCAAGCTGGCGTCCAAGGAGAAAATCCGGATGAGCCCGCAGAACAGCCTGCAGGAGTTGAATCGCGTAAGCGTAATTTCTAAGCTCCATGGCGCTCATTGCCTTGAGCCAAGTTGCTCTTTGGCTTTCCGGCAGGTCCTTTTCCGATTTCACAGCCATAGGATAAAGATGTGCGATTCGCCGGTTGCTTCAACCTGCTTTGCCGACGGCACCTCGCTAACGATTTGCCGGCGGCGTTGCATCTGGCGGCCGGTTTGTCGCCGGTTCGGCCGGGGACGGCGTCTTCTGTGCCGGAGAACTTGTCGAAATGGGAGAGGACGCCGGCGCCGGAGATGCTTGACCACGCGGGCGAGGCAGCGCGCTCTCTTCCCTGGAAAGCACCGACCCGACAAAAAACAAAAGTGCATTCCACTCGGCCTTCGCTCCCTGGGAGAATCCTGCGGGCCCATGCTCAAAGAGGACGACGAAGCCAAAGATGAACACGGCGAGGACAATCACCCTGACGACCAACCTGAGCAGGAATCTCATCGCAAGAACTCCGGCCCCATCGAGAAACCACGCCGCAACGATTCGCCCGGCGCAATCCTCTGAATTCCGATCTTTTCCTCAAAGGGCTTGGGCGGATTGCTATCCGGCAAACCCCAGCACGGCTCGATGCAGACAAAGGTGGGATTGTCAGACCAGAGGGTCAGAAATGGAACTTCCGAAAAGTCAAAGCCGATGCGTCGGCCGAGATTCGCATCTTCGAGCACAATGATTCGCTTGGACACACCCTCGAGACCAAGGAGATAGGAATCAGGAAGCTTTCCTTTCTCAAAGGGCATCTCGCCCCCGGCAAATTCAATCTTCTCGGTGCGGCCATCGAGGAAATTCCCTGGTGCCAAGTAGCGCACGTAGGTTCCTGGTGGCAGCAGCACTTTGCAGCTGTCCACCGACGACACCGCAAAACCCGGGTGCAAACCAAAGCTTACATGAGCATCCAGCTCGGCTTCCTCATTGCTGAAGAGAAATTCGACCCTCAATCCGTCGCTCGAAAGTGCATAGCTCAAAGCGAGCGAGACTTTGAGCGGGTAGGCGTCCGGCGGGACTCGGCTGACCGGAACCCGATAGACGAGCGCTGCATCACTCACCTCCGGCGGATCAAAGACAAAGTGACGCAAGAAACCGTGATTACCGCCGCGAATCGGGGAGCCGCGATAATTCGATTGTTCCTTCCAAAGTCGATGAAGGAAATACCCCATGACAGTGGCATGATTCGCCCAGCCGGAATTTGGAGGCGCGGTTTCGCCATCCCGGTAAAGAAATCCCTGCCATTCGCCGGCCGCGTCCCGCCGCGCCAAGGAGATCAACTCTGCTCCGGTCCGGCTCACCTCTATGCGGAAGTCGAAGATTTCGAGAACATCCACTGTGACCCCATTTTTCTGGAGCGTTTGGGAGATTGCCATGCCTATGATCAGAGCAGATTTCTTGCAGCAATTCAAATCCTCCCTCTTATTGCAGTGTGCGGCGTCAGCAACTGGTCGACCGAATGAAATCGCTTGGCGTTCGCGCCGAGGACCTCGAGGAAGCGTTCTCGCGGTCGCGAGGTCCGGGAGGGCAGCACGTCAACAAAGTCAGCTCGGCCGCCACACTCCTTCATCGTCCGACGGGTCTCAGCGTGACCGCCTCCGACAGCCGCTCGCAGGCCGAGAATCGGCAGTTGGCACTTGGCCGGCTGCTGGACCTGCTCGAGAGCCGTGCAGTCCAGTCACGTCAGGCGCGCTTGGCGGCAACTGCGAAAGCTCGCCGGCAAAAAGCGCGTCGCTCTCGCCAAACTAAAGCCCAGATGGTCGAAAAGAAACGACGCCGGGCCGAGGTAAAACGGCTGCGCAGCAAGATTGAACCCGAAGTGTGAAGGGCTCGCTTCGCGTTCGCGAAATTCCGCGCTGAACGCACAGGGAGAAATTAACTTCCAGTGCATCATCGGCGCTCATAGATTCGGCGCGTCATGGACCTGCTCGCATGTGATCTTCCGGGAATCCCAAAATTTCGCAGCGGCAAGGTTCGCGAGGTCTTCGATCTGGGAGAGAATCTTCTCCTGGTTGCCACCGACAGGATTTCGGCTTTCGACTGCATCCTCCCAAACGCGATTCCTCATAAGGGCGAGGTGCTGAATCAAATTTCAGCCTTTTGGTTCGAGAAGCTCGACTTCGTTCCCAACCATGTGGTCACAGCGCGCTATCGTTTGTTTCCGGCCTCCCTTAAGCCATTCGAAAACCAGCTCGCCGGCCGTTCGATGATCGTGAAGAAAGCCGCTCCCTTGCCGGTCGAATGTGTCGCCCGAGGCTATCTTGCAGGATCCGGTTGGAAAGAATATCAGGAAAAAGGAAGTGTTGGCGGGAACCGGCTCCCCGAAGGCCTTCGTCAAAGCGATCGTCTTCCGGAGACCATTTTTACGCCGGCAACCAAAGCGACCTCGGGACATGACGAAAATATTAGCTGGCGGGAGTGCCGCGCTCTCCTCGGCGACGACACCGCGCTGCAAGTTCGTCGCTGGACAATTGAACTTTATGAGCACGGCCGAGCCTACGCCGCACAGAACGGGATCATTCTCGCTGATACCAAGTTCGAGTTTGGAATCCTTGACGATGAGGTCATTCTGATCGACGAATGCCTCACGCCCGATTCGTCCCGATTCTGGGCGGCAGACACATATTCGCCCGGAAGCAGCCCGCCCTCTTTCGACAAGCAATTCGTGCGAGACTATCTCGAATCGGCGAACTGGAACAAGCAGCCGCCGGCTCCCTCGCTACCGGCCGAGATCATCTCGCGCACCTCAGAGAAGTATCTGGATGCATACAACCGCCTCACGGGTCTTCGGTTGGCCGCTACCTAACCAGCAGCATCTCACGCGGTGACCGATGCGACCTCGCGAGACTCCGCCCGAATGGAGAACTTGATCGACCAGTTCATTCTCTATCTCGCGACGGAACGCGGGCTCTCTACGAATTACCAGCTGTCGACCCGGCGTTCTCTGGAATCGTTCGCCAAATGGCTGGCGACAGCGGCGAAAATTTCAACCTTGGAAGAGGTAAGGGCGGGCCACTTCGCAGAGTACCTCACTTGGCGAAAGCGGGCGGGCCTGGCGACCGCATCGATCAAACTGGAAGCCATTGCCCTGAGGGTGTTCTTTCGCTTTCTGCTCGCGCGAAAGATCCTCGCGAGCAACCCGGCCGAGAATCTTGCTCTCCCTCGCACCGAAAAATATCTGCCGGAGACGCTCGACGCTGCTGCCATCAAACGATTGCTCGAAAGTGTCACCGAGACCAGCGCGCTCGGCTTACGCGACCGAGCAATGCTTGAGCTACTCTACGCCAGTGGCCTAAGAATTTCCGAGCTCTGCACCCTCAGACTCGAGAATCTCGACTTGGATGAAGGAATGATCCGTGTGACCGGCAAGGGGAACAAGACCCGCCTGGTTCCGGTCGGATCTGAAGCGCGCCGGGCATTGGCTCGATACCTGGAACTCGAAAGGCCGAGACTCGTTTCACGACGCACAGGAGCAGAAATCTTTCTCTCGGTCCGCGGAAAAAAGCTGACGCCCCAGCGCGTCTGGCAATTGATAAAGGCTTACGCAGGACGCGCCGGGCTTGACGCCAACGTTTATCCTCACCTGTTCCGCCATAGCTTCGCGACTCACCTGCTCGCTGGGGGAGCTGATCTGCGGATCATTCAGGAGATGCTTGGGCACGCCGACATTTCCACCACGCAAATCTACACGCATGTGGATTCCTCCCATTTGAAGGCTGTTCACAGGAAGTTCCATCCTCGCGCCTAGCAGGGCCAAAGCGCGCACCCAGCAGAGGAATTCTCAGCGGCGCAGGGAAAGGAGAATCCGCAAGATGTACCAGAACAAG
>DATLIT010000137.1:0-4580 GCA_035539295.1 Terrimicrobiaceae bacterium
TCCCATGCCGGCTTGACCGGTGGACGCGCGAGCGGCAGTTACGACTCCAGCGAGTCCTGAAAGCAGGCCCGCGATCGTATAAACAACGATCAGATGGCGCCCGACGTTTATACCAGAGACGCGCGCTGCCTGCGGGTTCGCACCAATGGCATAAGTGAATTTACCGTATCGGGTATACTTCAGCGCAATGTGGAATATGAGCGCGGTCACCAGGAAAATAATCACCGGCATGTACCCGGACCCGATCCAGGTAAACTTTGGTGAGAGCATGCTGACTGGTTGGCCCCCGGTGTAAGCGCGCGCAAGTCCACGGGCCGCCACCATCATGCCGAGGGTCGCAATGAAAGGAGGAATTCCTGTTTTAGCAATCAAGCTGCCGTTAACTAACCCCGCCAAAATACCCACGGATAAACCCGCGAGCAGTGGAATTACGAAGGGGAGATTGGTTAGGGCCGGATAGACGGCTCGGGTGTTCTCAGGCGTCTGAGCGAAACTTGCCGCGACCATTGCTGAGATCGCCAGGACAGATCCGGAAGATAGATCGATGCCTCCCGTGATAATCACTTGGGTCACCGCAATGGCAAGCAAGCCAACGACCGAAACCTGAAGAACGATGATAAACAGCCGCTGAGGATTGAAGAGGAATGTGTCGCCTTTAAAAACCCAGCCCATGATCTCAAAGAGGACCGCGATACCGATTAGGATGATCAGGATGCCCGCCTCGGCGGGTAACTTGCGGCCCTCTCGTTTTCTTTCCGGAGGCGCAGTGGCACTTACCGCCTGGCCCGCTTGAGTTTTCACCTCGTTGCTCATTACTGTTCCTCCAATTTCATCGGTATTGCTGCGTTATCCTGATTTGTCCGCATGGGGTCCATTAATCAGCCGGAGGCGAGGTGCATGATCTTGACCTGATCAGCCTCGGAACGGTCCAGAAACCCAGTGACGTGGCCATCATGCATGACCATAATTCGATCGCTCATTCCGAGGATCTCCGGCATTTCGGAAGATATCATGATCACCGCGAGACCCTCCCCGGCCAGTTTCGAGATCAACCGGTGAATTTCAGCTTTTGCGCCCACGTCAATGCCGCGGGTGGGTTCGTCCAAGATCAGGATCTTTGGCGTGGTCAGCAGCCACCGTCCAATCAGGGCTTTTTGCTGGTTGCCACCGCTGAGGTTCTCGATCCGTTCATGAAGGTTAGGGGTTTTGATTCTCAGAGCGCTCTTGAGCTTTTCGCATTCTGAATTTAAATCCCCCTGGGTAACGAAACCCCCTTTGACATAGCGGTCCATAAGGACTGCGATCTCCATGTTCTCAAGCACTGAGAGGACTAGGAAGCAACCGGTGTCCTTGCGATCCTCGGTCAAAAACGCCATTCCCGCCTGCATGCCGATGTAGGGGGAATCGACGGCCAGTTTCTTACCGTTAACGAAAATTTCTCCCGACGTGGCCGGAGTCACTCCGAAGATCGTCTCGGCGACGTTGGTTCGCCCTGCCCCGACCAGCCCGGCTAAGCCCAGAATCTCACCCTTGCGAAGATCGAAGGAGATATCGCGAAAGACGCCCTCGAGTGCGAGGTTCTTGACTGAGAGAGCCACGTCGCCGATCGGGACAATTTCCTTGGGGAACATGGCGTCAAGGTCACGACCGACCATCTCTTTTATCAGGATGTCGCGATTAATGTCTTTGGCCCGATGAGTGGCGATGTAGCGGCCATCGCGGAAGACGGAGACGTCATCGGCGATCTCGAAGACCTCGTCCATCTTGTGGGTGATGTAAACGATGCCGACTCCATGGGCCTTGAGGTCCGCAATGATCGCGAAGAGATGTTCGACTTCACGCTCGGTCAGCGCGGAAGTGGGCTCATCCATGATCAGAATGTCGGATTCAAAGGAGACCGCCTTGGCGATCTCCACGATCTGCCGATTGGCAACCGTAAGATACCGAACCTCGATGTCCGGATCAATGTCGATATTCAGGCGGCGAAACAGATGCTCGGTCATTCGCCGCATCTCGGCATGATCCACAAAGTCCATAAATCCGAGGCCCTTCATCGGCTCGCGCCGAATCCAAACGTTTTCGGCCACGGTCATGTAAGGCATCAGGTTCAATTCCTGGTGAATCATGGCGATACCCGCATCCAGAGCGGCGAGCGGCGTCGTGAGTTTCACCGGTTTGCCCTTTAAGCGAATTTCGCCGGTGTCTGGCTGATAGACCCCGGCGATGATCTTCATCAGCGTCGATTTGCCGGCGCCATTTTCACCCATCAAGGCGTGGACGGTTCCCGGGCGAATCTGCAGCCTGACTCCATCGAGCGCGACGACACCCGGGAACTCTTTGCGGACCCCCTCGGCTTCGAGGAGGTAAGGCACGTCGTCGTGCAGCACTCCCGCCTCTTGGCTCACGTTGAAGTGTTCGTGCTGATCTGACATGGGTAGCTCGCTAATGAATGTTAGTCAGAGCATTGGAAACTCATAGCAAGGCGAGATAACCTATTCAGGGTAAGCTCCCGTAACGTTCTGGTCATAGTCAACGAGGGCTCCCGTCAAGACACCTGCCTCCGGACTAAGCATGTAGACAGCGAGTCCTGCAACTTGATCGGGTTTGACCAGTTGCCCCATCGGCTGAGCCGCTTCGGCCTTGGCCAACCAGTCGTCGCCCACGCCGTAAAATTTACGTTGGGCCGCACTTTCGCCAGGAGTATCCATCCATCCGGTCAGGATCCCATTGCAGCGGATGCGCTTTCTGACAAACGCATTGGCAACATTCTTTGTTAGTGTTGCAAGCGCCCCTTTCGATGCCGAGTAAGGTGTCAAGTAGGACTGTCCGCAGTGAGCGGTCATCGAGATGATATTGACAATGCTACCAGGCTTGCCGGTTTCGACCAAGTGCCGGACCAGGCGCTGCATTGTAAAGAAAGGACCGCGGGCATTTGTATCGAAGTGCCGATCCCACATCTCTGGAGTGGTATCAAGAAGCGTGCCGCGATCAGTTATTCCGGCAGAGTTCACCAGGCCGTTGACACGGCCAAAATGCTCGATCGCCTTATCAACTGGTCTGTAGCAGTCGTCGGGGTTCGAGATATCTGCTTTTACAAATAGGCAATCCGTCCCCAAGGTGCAAACGCTCGCCGCTGCTTCTTCGCCTTTTTCAGAGTTTCGACCGCTGACTACGATCCCGCGAGCTCCCTCACGGGCGAGTCTTTTGGCTATTGCAAGACCAAGACCCTGCGTGCCCCCGATGATTACGGCGATCGTCGATTGATTTCTCAAAAACAAGTTCTCAGTCATGGCTGATTCATTAGATGCCGGGTCGACTCCGCCGATAAGAACCTTCAAGAATTCAGGTTGATGATTTTCTGCTCGCGCCAAGAGCGAGTCGCCGCATCGGCGAGTTCCAAGGCTCTTACTCCATCCGTAATAGAGGTGAGAACAGATCGTCCGCTTTCAAGCACCTCAAAAAAGTGCGCCATTTCGGCAGCATACGCAGCGCGATAGCGTTGAAGAAAGAATGGTTCAAGAACGTCAGTGCTTACAGCCTTATCCGTATACGCGACGACCTCGGTCGGACGCACATTACCGACTTGCAACATTCCTTTGCTGCCCAGCACCTCGAAGCGCTGATCGTAGCCATAAACAGCACGGCGGCTCGTGTTGATCTGGCAGAGGAGTCCGCGACGCGTGCGTATCGTAACCGCGGTGCAGTCGATATCGCCCGCCTCAGCGACTGCAGGATCAGTAAGGCAACTTCCTGTCGCATGGAGGCTGTCGGCTTCATCTCCCAGGATCCAACGAAAAATATCTAAGTCATGAATTAGCATATCCCTGAAAATTCCGCCCGAAGCCTTGATGTAGGCTACCGGAGGGGCCTGCGGGTCACGGCTGGTGATTATAAGCATTTCAGGTGTTCCGATTTCCCCGGCATCCAGGCGCGCCTTAAGCGCGGCGAAGGTAGGATCGAACCTGCGGTTGAAGCCAATCATGCAAGCGACGCCCGCTTTGGAAACTGCGTCAGCGCATTTCCGAGAACGTTCGACATCGAGGTCGACTGGCTTTTCACAAAAGATCGCTTTGCCAGCCGCGGCGGCCCGAAGAATGAGATCTGCATGCGTGTCCGTACTGGACGCGATGACTACTGCGCTAACAGACGGATCACCTATGGCAGTCTCGGTGTCGGTAGTTTTCGCCCCGTGTTGACTTGCAAGTTCAGTCGCCGCGGCCGGAAAGACGTCCACCACATATTTGAGCGAGACGCCCGGCTGTCGAGCCAAATTGCTTGCATGAATCTTGCCAATCCGCCCCGCTCCGAAGATCGCTACATTGGTCATTTGATTTTCCTTGTCTATTCGGTTCTAAGTTAATTTAAGATGTGCAAGGTCAGAGGGACATCAAGCCCTCCACATTAATCGGGTTAGCTTCTATAGTGCTTCTCGCACCGTCGAAGAACGCTATTAGAAATCCCGCTTGGCACATCGGCGAACTATGTGTGGCTCCAGACTACGGGCTAGCGAGACCGCCAAAGCAAAGATACTTCACCTCCAAGAATTCATCCATGCCGTAGTGAGAACCTTCGCGCCCAAG
>DATLIT010000138.1:0-4893 GCA_035539295.1 Terrimicrobiaceae bacterium
AATGGAGACTCTGCGGAAGCCGCCCTGATCGAGTTGTTCAAAGCAGAGGCCGGCCTGCCCGCTTCCGGCGCACAGCAGCTGGCGGACTACTTCGCCGCGATCCACCGGGCGCTCGGCACGATCCCATCCCAACAGCGGCTCGTGCTGGAGCGCTTTTTTGACGAATCGGGCGGCATGCAGTTGGTGGTGCATTCGCCCTACGGAGTTCGCGTCAACCGCGCATGGGGCCTGGCATTGCGCAAGCGGTTCTGCCGCTCGTTCAATTTCGAACTACAGGCGGCGGCGACGGAGGATGCCATCGTGCTCTCGCTGGGAACGCAGCATTCGTTCCCGCTCGAGGATGTCTTTCATTTTTTGAATACCAATACCGTCCGAGAGCTGCTCATCCAGGCGCTGCTGGACGCTCCCATGTTTCCGATTCGATGGCGCTGGAACGCGACGCGCTCACTCGCCTTGCCACGCCAGCGCAATGGACGCAAAACGCCGGCGCAATTGCAACGGATGGAATCTGAAAACTTGCTCGCAGCGGTCTTTCCAGACCAGCTGGCGTGTTTGGAAAACATCGCCGGAGACCGAGTTGTTCCAGAACATCCGCTGGTCGAGCAAACAATCGAGGATTGTCTCACTGAAGCGATGGACTTCGATGGTCTCGGCAAACTTCTCAAGCGCATTGAGGCGGGTGCGGTCGAACTCATCGCGCGCGATCTGCCCGAGCCATCGCCACTGGCCCACGAGATTCTCAATGCCAAGCCCTACGCCTTTCTGGACAATGCACCGCTTGAAGAACGCCGAACCCAAGCGGTCTATCTGAGGCGAGCGGCAGATACCTCATCGGCGGGCCTTGGCATACTGGATTCGGCGGCCATTGAAAAGGTCCGCGCGGAGGCGTGGCCCGCCGCGACTAACGCCGATGAGCTCCATGAGGCCTTATTGCTCATCGGAGTGATGACCGAAGAGGAGATTCGCAAGACTACCGGCGGCTCAACGGAGTGGCTCGATCTGCTCGTTCAAGAAAACCGCGCGGCCAGCCTTCCAGACAACTTCTGGGCAGCGGCGGAAAACCTGGAAATGCTTCGCACGATCTACGGAGACCATCTGCCGCTCCCACCCGTTCCCGCTCTCCGCAACAACGGAGAGCCATGGGGGCGCGAAGCTGGCATAAAGGAACTTGTGCGCGGCCGAATCGAAGTCAGCGGCCCGACCACAGCTGGAACGCTCGCACGCATCCTCAAATTGCAATCCTCTGAGATCGACACAGCATTGCTCGCACTCGAAGCCGAGGGATTCGTTCTCCGGGGCAAGTTCAATCCAGATGCGAGCGAGACCGAATGGTGCGATCGGCGCCTGCTTGCCCGAATCCATCGGCTCACAATCCACCGACTGCGTGCCGAGATCGAGGCTGTTTCGCTTGCCGACTTCCAAGGTTTCCTCCTCGCCTGGCAGCGGGTGAGCGCCGAACACCGTGTCGAAGGCCCGGAAGGCGTGAAAGCTGTGCTCGATCTGCTCGACGGATACCAATTACCAGCCGCGGCCTGGGAGCCTGAAGTGCTCGCACTGCGCGTCAAAAACTATTCGCCGGCCTGGCTGGATCAACTCTGCTTCACCGGGCGGATCGGCTGGAGCAGACTGACGCCTCCGCAGACCGTCAACGGGCGCCTGGCCACCCCGGTGCGCTCCAGTCCGATTTCAATTTACACGCGTGAGAACCTGCCGCACTGGCTTGCGCTTTCGGCCGAGTCGTTACCGGCAGAGTTCTCGCCCGACGCGAACCAGGTCCTGGAAACCCTGAAGGGCGCGGGAGCACTCTTCTTCGGTGAGATCGTCCGGCGGAGCGGCTTGCTTCCTACGCGCGTCGAAAATGCCATCGCCGAGCTTGTCGCCGTGGGCTGGGTCACCTCTGACAGCTTCGAAGGGTTGCGCGCTTTGCTGGTGCCGGACGAAAAGCGAGAGCCCTTCGCGGCCTCCGGGCAGCGTCGGCGGCACCGGTCGGTCACCAGCATTGAATTTGCGGGACGCTGGTCGGCCATCCGCAGCTTAGGTCAGAATCCTGACGGCGAGCGTGAGGTGTCCCTCGAGATCTATGCGCGCACGCTTCTTCGACGCTATGGGGTCGTTTTCAGGCGTCTGCTCGAAAAGGAATCGCTGGGCGTGACCTGGTTCGAAACCCTTCGGATCTATCGGCGGCTGGAGGCGCAAGGTGACATTCGCGGCGGATACTTTGTCAGCGGCGTCAGCGGCGAGCAGTTCGCTCTGCCCGAAGCAGTCGGGCTCCTGCGCGCAATCCGCCGACAGCGCTCGCGAAACGGTCAGGAGCCGCGCTCCGAGTTGATCACGATCAGCGCCGCCGACCCTCTGAATCTGGTCGGCATCCTCGCGCCGGGACCGCGCATCGCAGCCGTCACCGCCCACCGCATCCTCCTGCGCGACGGAACTCCGGTCGCCGCCCTCAAGGCGGATCAACTTATTCCCCTGGAACCCGAAGCGATCGAGCCTGATTACCAATTGGAAAAAACACTTCGGGTAGGGACGCTTTCTCCCGCCCTGCGGCCATACTACGCGTGAACGCAGACGGTCCCGGGATCGGGATTGATTGCATGAAATCGCAGAAGGTCGTTGTGATTTTGGCACAGCTCGGCGCGCTCGCGCTTGCCGGCTGTGCGTCGTTTTCTTCGGTCGACTCGGACAACTCAAATCAACCAACCCGGGAATCCAGCCTCTCAGAGGCCCGCGTCATCTACGTCGCCGAGACACACAACGACCCCGCTCACCATCGACTTGAGGAAAGCATCATTCGCTCGCTCCATCGACGCGGCCAGTCCATGACTGTCGGCTTGGAGATGGTCGATGTCACGCAGCAGTCGGCACTGAATCAATACCTCGAAAAGAAGATCAGTTGGACCACATTCGCGCGAAGCACCGAGTTTGAAAGCGGGTGGGGGAAGACATCTCCCGCTTACAAGCGCATCCTCGAGTGGTGTCGAAGAAACCAAGTTCCGGTCGTGGGCCTGAATGCACCGCACTCGGTCACACGAAAAATCGCCAGAAATCAAAAGCTGACGTCTGCGGAATTTGAATTGATTCCGAAGTTTCCAGAGCCGCCGGGCGGGTTTCGGAAATTCCAAGCGGCGATGGCGGGTCATTCCGGCTCCGGTTCGATTCGTCGGTACTATCGGGCGCAACGCGCCTGGGACGCCACGATGGCAGGAACAATTCTTTCGTGGCTTGGAAACAATCGGGGCACGTTGGTGGTTTTGTTGGGACAAATGCACGCCGACGCGAAAACCGGCGTTCCGTGGTACGTCGCGAGGAACTTAGATGTCGGTCAATTAGTTATCTATCCGAAAGAACGACTCTTGGCGCGCTCCAGTAGATAGTCCTCGAAGCGATGCCCTCATCGTCGAAGGTCTGGGGGGCATACGCGTCTCGCGCGTGGTGTTCTGCCTCTCGCCGAACTTGATTTCCGGCGGGACGCTCCGGCAACTGCCGGACGGGGATTCGCCTAGGCGAATGCGCTCCCCAGACAAATTGCGATGACCCCTGCGGGCGCTTTTGCATCTAACTTACCTTACTACTACACGTCTCCCTAAGTCATTGAGGCTATGCTTCCTCTCGAAAGCAAAATATAGAGCGGATAAGTAAGGATGAGAAATCCTAAGCTTCCGATAATAAGTAACGGCTTGCGTCCGACGATGTCCGAGAACCAGGCGGGAATACCGATAAACGCGACATTGAAGGTGCTGGCGACCGTCGCGATATGCATAGCAGTCGCATGTTCTATTTTGACAAATGAGACGAGGTAGGTTGGCACGAAGGCGACAACAAGGTAGTAGGAGAGCACGTTGAAGCCAGCTAGCGCGAATGTGAGAAGGATGGCGCGGTTGGCCTCTTAGACTCTCTCGCAAAGGTGTCCGGACCGTTTTTCCCCTGCTCTGCAATTTCTCGAAGAGGGGTGTTTCCGGAACGCGAGCGCGAATGCCGAGTGCCACCAGACCGATGAGTGAGCCGGCGAAGAAGGGGACGCGCCAACCCCAGCTCTCCATGATTGCGGGAGAAAGGTTCATCGTTAACAGCCCGACCAAGCGGAGGCCAGGAAGACGCCGACTCCTCCCATGATGTTGGCCAGACTCGTCGTTAATCCGCGCCGCCCTGGCTGCGTCGATTCGAAAAGCATGACCGCGGTGCCAGTGAATTCGCCGCCGAGCGAGAACCCGGAGGCGATACGAGCCACCAGGAAGATCGCCGGCGCGAGGTGGCCAGCCGTGCTGTAAGTCGGCAAGAGACCTTCTACCATCTTCGCCAGTGCCATGAGAAGCGCGGATGTTACCAAGGCCCGCTTACATCCGAAACGATCCCCCAAATGACCGAACAAGATGGCGCCAATCGGTCGCGCCAGGAAAGCCGCCCCGAAAATTCCCAATGTCATCACGAGCGAGGACGAATCGTCGGAGCAAAAATGACCTTGGCGAGAACTGGTGCCAGCGACAGATAGACCATGAAGTCGAACCACGCGACGACCTCACCAATGGAGCTCAGAATTATCGCTCGCTTAGCAGCCGAATTCTCGGAGGAATCAATGACGCCGCGATCGCGCTTGAGCATTTCGCGAGAGTAGCAACCCACCAGACGAGAGACGCCAAGAAATTCTAAGTTTCCGTGGCTGTGGCTTCGGAGCCGCTGGTGATTCAGCGGCAAATTTCAAGGCGCAATTTGGCCAGCAGCAGTTAGACTCCTGGGAACATATGTCCTCTGAGCCACCCCCTCATAGCGAGTCCTCCGCGCACCCGGAAGAGTTCTTCGACTTCCTGCTCGAGAAGATCCCCGACCAGGTTTATTTCAAGGACCTGCAGGGCCGCTTTCTTCGCGCCAGCAGGGCAGTCGCCGACTATCTCGACG
>DATLIT010000139.1:0-4099 GCA_035539295.1 Terrimicrobiaceae bacterium
CCTTAGCGCCGGCGGCGCGTTCCTCATCTGATGTCTCTCGAAACACGAGGAAAGCCTTATATCTCATCTCCTCGACGGGGAACTCCTTGTCGGCGAAACCGACGTGAACGGTCTGACCTGACTCGAGCGCGACGACTCTGGCGTATTCGATAGCGTTCATCAAAATATTCACCGCTCCGCGACGACCCACCGAGCTCGAAAAGCTGCCAATCGAAGAATGCAACAGCCCCGCCATAACGACGATCAAAGCGGAGACCGAGAGCAACTCGAGGAGGCTTGCGCCCGTTTGACAAGTAGCGTGTCTGCACATGTTAGTTCATGCTGGAATCGGCCTAAGATCTCGTTGGAGGGACTTGGGTCCGCTTGCATCGGTTTAGGGTCATGCAAGGTCAAGTGGCCGGTTCACGTATTACTAAGGCAACGGAAGGATCGAGTTTCAGAGTTTCTCACAAACTTTGTCGCTGTCATCATTAGTCATCCTCTGAGTCGCGCTTTCAGCGCTTCTCACATGTTTGGATCGGGTTTCCCGGGCGTTGCCCAGGCTAAGCCTGAATCGCGCCATAGACGCTAAATCGACTCTCATGCCATCGCGCGATCGCCGTTGCACTGGCGAATGATGGGACGTGCAATACCGCCGAGACTCAGTTTCTGACCGACGAGCACGCTTTCTCCGGGCGCGCAGCCGCAGAGCCAACGATAGGACTCAATCTACATGCCCGCGAGGTGGGTTCGTCGCGTTCGCCGCAATGCGTGCTAAACCGCTAGCGTCGACGCCCGAACTCAGCTGGATTGACTCAAGGGCGACCTCTCGGGCACGCACCATTCTAAAAATCCGAAAAAGTTGTGGAGGCACTTGTAGCAATCGCCTGTTAAATTTCGCCGGGCGCCTGACACAAGCGCCTCCCAACAACTCGCCCGCGTCACTAATAGTCCCTATTCGAGCGTAGAGGAAGCCCGCGTCGAGCGAGCCGCTCCTAGGTCCCAGCCTGGACGGCCTCTTTGGGGGCGACATTGAAGGACCAGCGGGCCTCGGCCTTCCTTCCATTCACCGTCGCGCCCACAATTACCGTCACCTGTCCGGCATAGAGCTTCTGCGTCACCTTGTAAGAGACTAGCTTGGTGGCTGGATCGTAATTTGCAGGCACCAACCCGACACCGCTGATGCGCATCGTCACGCTTTTCGGATCGACGTTCCCAAAAGCCGCTATGTTGGCTTTGATCTCAGGACTTGGATCAGTGACCGTCTCTCCCTCCATCGGCTGAGTGACCATGGCTACAGCAGCAGGCATAGCGGCGCCCGCTCCACCGCCTTCCACTGAGCCGGTGAAGCTCGCGGCTTGCTCGAACACCTTCGGCTTATTCGACTCGATGGCGTAGCGGCCGATCATTGTCGGCTCAGCGGCGTTTCCGATGCGTTGCCCATAGACCGTAAAGGCGACCTCATAGCCAGCCTGCTTAACAGCTTCGCGGACTGTCTCATTGTGAAGTCCATAGGGATACGCAAGGGCTTTGACCTGAATGCCAAGGTTCTTCTCAAGGAGCTGCTTGGAGCCTGCCACCTCATTCTTCAGCCAGGCTGCATATTCTTCGTCGCTTTTCCCTTTGCGGGCATTCAAACCGCTATGAGTGACGGTGTGGCTTTGGATATCCACGCCTGCGTCACGCATTTCTGCCAGTTGCTGCCAGCTGATTGATTGGCCACCGGATTTGGGGCCCCCCTTCACGTAGTCGGTGTAGATAAACATCGTGAACGGATATCCGAATTTTTTCAGAATCGGCCAGGCAACCGAGTATCCTGAGATATAGCCGTCATCGATGCTGATAATCGCCGATTTCGGAGGAATGCTCTTCTCGCCGCGTCTCCAAGCGAGAAAGTCAGCCATCCGAATGACCGTGATGCCATTATCCTTGAGGACTTGCAGTTGTGTCTCGAATTCTGAAGGCTTAATAGCGAGGCTATCCTTCGGCTTTTCCTCGAATCGGTGGTAACAGAGGACGATAACCTCCGAGTTCAGATCGATTGGCTCGGGAGTCGACGCCGGCGTGGACGTCGGGCTGGCTTCAGCAAGCGTCGCGGCGGCCTGCGGCTTCTTCTTGCAGCTCGAAAAAACGACCGGAAAGAGGAAGCCGACGGCAAGGAGCGCAGGGAAAAAACGCATTTCTTTCCGATAGCAGCCGTGAACCGGTTTGCAACCCTCACTTTCGGGCGGGTTTGCGGTTTGCTGGACGAAGAAACGCCCCGAGCTGCTTCTTCATAGCCTCCCTTGCGGAAAGATAGTGTCCCTCGGGTGTACCGCCCTTGCGAATAGCGCGAAGCAAATCGGTCAGGTTCAAGTCTTCAAGGTCAAAGTGCGTGAAACTCACAGCCACCGCCGAGGCGTGATGAGCATCGCTCGAAGCAGTCATGGAGAGATCGCGACCCGTCGCATACGCCAATGCCTGATCGTTGAAATCCTTTCTTGCGGCAGCGTTAAAAACTTCAATCGCCTTGAGATCCAGCGTGTCGAGAACACCTTCGGGAATTCCGGCCCTCCAGTGATCGTAGGGGTGGGAGGGAATCGCAACGCCGCCGCGGTCTTCGATCGCGCGAATGACCTCCGCCACAGGTTGCCCCCGCATGTCGGGGAGCAGAGTCCCGATGCACAGCAGATGGCCTTCCGCTGTCGAGACCTCGACCCCGGGAACAACAAGAAATCCTTGAGCCGGCAGGCCGTCAGGCCGCTCAAGTTCCTTTTCTATGAGATATTTATGCACGTCGCAGGTATCATGATCCGTTATCGCGATACCGCTCAAGCCGCGCGCCCGCGCCGCCTCGACCAACTCCTCGGGGCTGCTGGCTGCATCGGATGAAAAGAAGGAATGGACGTGAAGATCAAATCGATGAACCATAAGGCAAGCCTGTTTGCTTTTGACGAGAGTGCGCCCTAGACGCTGAACTATAGTTTATATGCACGCCGCTTTCAAAGAATGGGCTATCATTTGTGAGGCGCTCGGCAAAGGCCTGCAAAGTGTGATCCTTCGCAAGGGCGGAATTGCCGAGGGCAAAACCGGCTTTGCCTTTCGCCACGACGAGTTTCTCCTCTTCCCGAGTTGGTTTCATGAACAGTTAGAAAGAACCACGCTGCCTCCGGATACTCTCATACCTGAAGAGCCTGTTGAAGAATTGGAGCTGCTCTACACCGCGCATATCGAGTGGAGCGGATTGATCGCCGATAGGCAAAAGCTTGCGCACTTGCGCGAGCTTCATGTTCTCCGCGAGAACGTGGTCGAAGAACGCTATCAATATAGCGAGACGCAAGGAGTTCATGTGGCCTTTGTTCGCGTGTATCGGCTCGAGCCCCCTGTTCGACTCAAGAATGAAAAGAAATACGGCGGATGCCGTTCATGGATTGATCTGCCGGAGATGGAAGGTAGCGTGTTAGTATCGGTCATTAGTGACGAAGAACATCAGCGGCGCAGGGAACTGCTCGAACGACTGCTCAATCCATAGACGCTGGGACTAGGCGACCGCCAGCTCGATGCTTTGTTGGTCCCTGGCAATCTTGAAGAGGATGGGAACGTCGCAGATCTCCTCCAAGGCCCGCCTGTTTGTCTCCGTGGCGACGTCGGCAACACCAGGTGGTGAGTTCAAGATCAGCGCATGACATTCCTGGTCGTGTGCACGGATGCTCTCGATCGTCAGCAAAGTGTGATTGAGACATCCGAGACGGTTGGCCACCACGAGGAGCACGGGAAGTTTGAAAAGCGCGGCGAGATCGGCTGCCCTCAACTTCGCTGTCACCGGGGTGAGCCATCCGCCAACCCCCTCGACGAGGAGGGAGCGCCGCCTGCTTCGATGGTGCCGAAACCACGTCTCCAGCTCACCAATCTCCAACTCTCGATTTTCGAGACGGGCAGCGACCAGAGGAGCCACGGGAGACGCAAGCCAGACCGGATTCGTCACATCGGCAGAGAGTTCATTCTCCGACGCGTCGCAGAGAGCGTCGACATCATCTCGCGAGCCGCAGCAGATCGGTTTCAGCGCGACCGTGTCCAAGCCAGCGCGTCGCAAGGCGCGGGTGAGCAGAGCGGCAACGTAAGTCTTGCCGACCGCAGTATC
>DATLIT010000140.1:0-5781 GCA_035539295.1 Terrimicrobiaceae bacterium
CTGTTGATATTGCTGTCGTCGATGGAACATCGCGGATGAAAGTCACTCGGGAAGAACAAAGGAAAGTCATAGCTGACCATCTCGCCGGTTGCGGGGTTGAAAGTAACAGAACCTTCCGGCACATCGGTAAGATCGATAGTGTGATTCAAGACCGCATCGGCAATTATTTTGATATCCAGTTGATCCGCGACTGCATTCATCTCCCGAAACTCTTGCTCGCTTCCCAGGGGGCCTTTAATGAACGAAAAGTCGACTGGCTGGTAGCGACCCCACCATGTTAAGACTCGTTCATTGCTCTGCTGCGGAGGTGAAACATGAACGTGGCTGTAGCCAAGTCGTTTTAATTCCGGCAGCGCATCCGTAATTTTGGTGAATGGCCAGTTGAAGAGCTGAACGATCACCTCGCGGCTCTTGGGCTCCGGCACACCTGGCGCGATGCCATCGACGTCCGCATTGATGGGATAAAGCGCCCAACACCAAAAGAGAATTAGCCAGGAGACAGCAAAGATTACGCTTTGCACGGCAGATCCACTCCGCCCATCGCCTCTCCCACCCCAGCGAAGGCTTTGCGCGGCATCCAGTTGGATGGGCATTCCCATCCACGCCGCGGCTGCATTCGTCTTCATAGCTATCTTGATTACAAAGACATTTCGAGCGTTGAGTTTCAGTATTTCTCGCGACCTCGGCTTTCGGCCACCAGGCGTGCGGGCCAGCTATACGATCCGTTCCTTTAGCGACCGTGCCCCCGTCAGGGCGCGCCGAGGTAGCCGCACGGCCGAGGCTTCGCGGCGTGGAGACACCGCGGCTACCGACCGCTCCGGCGCGCGCCTAGGCTCGCCTGAAGTCGACTTCGGGAAAACTCTGAATGCGTCGCCACTCGTCCTCTACTACGATGCTACAGAGAACCGGCTTCGGATCTTGCGACTGTAGTCGGTCAATGACGAAAAAGGATGATCTTTGTCTGAAAAAGCTTACTAAGTTCGCCGAGCAGAGTGCAGTCCGATGAACAAGCCGAGATTGCGGCGCTCGCCTATCGCTTTTACTGCGAAGAGGGATCTCCCGAGGGGAAGGCAGATGAGCATTGGAGTCGCGCAGAGCGACAGATGCGGTGTAAAACTTCATCCGCGAACTTGGAAAGTTCGCGAGCGGAAGCTTCCACAGCGACTGCTCGGGCCGAGAATCCTCCGCTCGAAGAGTAGATTTTGCCGGGAAGAGTTTAGTGAACGCCTTCCGCATATCGAGCGGGTCGGCGGCCGACCGATCGCGCTTTCAGGGGCATCGAACGCGAACGCGTGCTCGGCTTCGAGAACGTTGGGTTGATGAAAACTGCGGGAGCTCACGCGTCCCCGACGTGCCCTCCAAAAAAACACCGCGCCGGGAGTCACGCCTTCTTTTGAAACGCGAAAGAGGCGGTCGCTTGACACAATGCACGGCTTTTATGCATCCCAATGATCGTGACAATTGGTTCAGAGCAACACAAAATGTGGGTTCCTATGAGCGATGTTGCGCCCACTGTCCCCGTCGAGAGCACCTTGGCCATCATTATGGGTGGAGGAGCCGGCACCCGACTCTTCCCGTTGACGAAAGAGAGAGCGAAGCCAGCCGTCCCGCTGGGTGGTAAATACCGTTTGGTCGATATCCCGATCAGCAACTGCCTGAACTCCGGGATTCGCAGCATTTACGTACTCACACAGTTCAACAGCATGTCGCTGCACCAGCACATCACCTCGGCCTTCAAGTTCGACAACTTCACGCCAAGCTTTGTAGAAATCTTGGCCGCCCAGCAGACACCCGCTGGCTCTCATTGGTATCAGGGAACCGCAGACGCTGTGCGGCAAAATTTGCGCTACTTTCTCGAGCGCCCGTTCGCCTATTACATCATCCTCAGCGGCGATCAACTCTACCGCATGGATTATCGAGACGTTCTGCTCCAGCATGTGGAAACAAATGCCGATCTGACCGTCGGGACTATACCGGTCGACCGAAAGGCGGCTACGGGTTTCGGGATCATGCACACCGATGACAAGCGCAGGATCATCGAGTTCGTCGAAAAGCCGAAAGATCCCAAAATTCTGGACGACCTGCGCATTCCGCCTGACCTCCTCCAAGCCATCGGCAAACCCCCGGATGCTGATCTTTATCAAGCGTCCATGGGAATCTACGTCTTCAAACGCGACGTTCTTGTCGAATGCCTGGACAATAACTTCGCCGATTTCGGTAAGAACATCATTCCCGCCGCCATCGAGAAATATCGGGTTCAGGCCTACATCTTTCAGGGATATTGGGAAGACATTGGGACTATCGGCGCGTTCTTCGAGGCCAGCCTGAACTTGACTGATCGCGATTCCAAATTCAGCTTCAACGAAGCTGGCTCACCGGTCTATACCCATGCACGCTTTTTGCCCGGCAGCATCGTGCGTTCCTCGAAAGTAGACCGTTCGCTGCTGTGCGACGGCTGTCTCATCGAGCGGGCGACGATTGAGCACAGCATCATCGGAGTTCGCTCAATTATCGGCGAGGGGACGGTTCTCAAGAATGTCATTCTGATGGGGGCTGATTACTATGAGGCGGATCTGGGCGCATACGGCGGTGGTCCTCCACATGTTGGCATTGGACGCAATTGCGTCGTCGAAAATGCGATCATCGATAAGAACGCGCGCATTGGCGACAACGTGGTTATCTCACCAGAAAACAAAGACAAGGAAATGACCGGTGAAGGCTTCTACATCCGCGACGGCATCGTCGTCATTCCGAAGAATAGTGTGATCGTTTCACACACGCGAATTTAGCGCTGCCCGCGCTTGTAGCGGCGGTCTCCCCACCGCCGTAACCGGCATCGGACTGACTACCGGTAATCCAGTTCCGACACTGCCCTAGACAAGGTTCATTTGGACGAGGTCTCCTGGGGAGCGTACTGGGAACTCTTCTCCTGTGCGCACGAGAATCAACATGGAGGTAATTTTGTCTTCCGGTAAACCAATCAATGCGCCGAGGCTCTTCCTGTATAAGCTCATTTGCAGGCTGTAATTTTCCGCAAGCGCATGCTCATCGGTTTTAAAATCATAAAGGGCGGCCGCGCGCGCCTGTCCGGCGTTATTTCGATAGATGACGACTCTATCGAAGATACCACTTATCCATCGTCCCTCCACGATGACGTCGAACGCTTTTTCGCGCCAGAGGGAACAGGGGCGTGCGGGCCGCGTAAACAGACGTGCGGCGGTGTTGGTCCGCAGAAATCGGGAGATCAGGGTGGCGCCCGCAGGCGACAGGTCTGCAAGATTTGGCAGACCCTCGTCCAGCCATGAGATCTTCGCGAGGATCTTGTGCACGTCAGAGCCAACGGTGCGAGCATGCGCGCGAGCGAAGAACGACGCGGCGCTGATCGTCGCCGGATTGGCTTGCGACGGTAACAATGGCATCGGGACAGGCGGGTGATCGCCCATACCCAACGAAATCGGGTCGCCCACACCGCTAGCACTCTGAGGCTTTTCTCCTCCCAAATGCCAGCTGGGATCGCCGAAGACAGACTGCGAGCGGCCGAATGTCTCGTGAAGCAGACGGTTGAAGTCTTTGCTATGAGATCCTGCGCGCAAGCGACGGGCGAGAACATAGAGCGCGCGTTTTGCGCGAGTGACCGCAACATAGGAAAGGCAGAGACCTTCGTAAGATTCTTCGGCGGTTTCTTGCTCGCAAGCTTCCCTAAGAACCGGGTCAAGAGCGCAAATTTTCGCAGGTGGAAGTTCAAGTCCCCACTGCACGGCTCCGTCCTCCCCGTGATGAAGGTGCATCGAGTGATCGCGGCGCGAAGAGAAAGAACGCCCGTCGACCTCCGGAAGAACTACCATGTCAAAATCAAGCCCCTTGGCTGCATGTATCGTTAACACTCGAACCGTCTTGCCCGCCGGATATTCGGAAAACTCAAATTCTCGTGCGAAGGAGATAAATTCATCCAATCCGGCGCGGCCCTGCCATACCGAATCGAACTCTGATGCGGCCACGAGGAGTTCCTCGACCCGGGCGGTCGCAAAGGGGATTGCAGCGAGATCCAGTTTTTCAACGAGGTCAGCGAGGAGTCCATGAAATCCAGTCTCGCGGATTCGGGTTAGCATCGAGCGGCGAAACCGATTGGGGTCGTCGCCCACCAACATCGCCAACGGGGTCATCTGCAGGTGCCCGTAGGAGAAGGCATCGTTCGGATGTGCGACGAACCGCAGCAGCGCAAGGAGCGCCGCCGCAACATCGCTATCCTGGCAGGGAAAGATGCGCCCCTCGGATGTGGCGGGCAGCCCGGCTCGCCGCAGCGCCTCGATCACACTGAGGATGCGGTTATTGGTTCGGACCAGGACAGCGCACGACCAACCCTTTGCCAGAGGGTCCACCTCACGAATCACTCGTGCAGCTTCCTCGTCGAGGACGGCTTTGCTTTCCTCCTGGGAAATATCAAGGGGACGCCAGCTGAAATAACCGAGCAGAGGCGATTTGGAAGGCTCATGATGCCGCCAGGCCGAGCGCCACCGCTCAAGAACTTCCATCGAGAAGTCGAAGATCGGTGCCACGCGCTGGAGCTGCTTCGGCGAAAAGAGGGAGTTCACAGCCTCGAGGACTTCCGGCGCCGAGCGAAACGAAATGTCGAGGGCTTCGCTGGTGTCAATCCGGTCCGTTCCAGAAGCATTGTAAAAATCAGCGACCTCATTAAACAGCCGCGGATCGCCTCCACGCCAGGAGTAGATCGCCTGTTTCGTATCGCCGACGTAGAAGAACGACCGGCGGCCGCTGTCGCTTTGGATAACTTCGTCCACCAAATCGCGGAGCGCCTGCCACTGCAATCGGCTGGTGTCCTGAAATTCATCGAGCAGCCAATGATCGTAGGTTGAATCAAGCCGAAAGTTCATTTCCTGGTGGCCAAAAGAATCGAACGACTTCGTGCCCCAGCAGGTCCCGGCACCGGTCGCTAACAACCCAGCGACGTCCAGAAAGGTGAGCTGTCCATTGTCGCGCACCTGCACCTGATAGCAAGCTTCGAAACGCGCCAAGAGCGTGTAAAGAGCGCGCGAGCGATTCAGCCGGCCGAGGAGATCGAGCCGAAGGATCGCGCGACCAAGTGCGGCGATGGAGTCGCGCAAGCTGTTCGGAAAGCGAAACGAGACCTTGTTGGCAGAAAGAAGGAAGTGTCCCGGCCAGGTCTTATCCGAAGGGGGATCCTGCGAACGGACTGCAAAGTTAATCAACTTTTCAGAGGCGGCTAACCCGCTCGGCAAAGCCCGAACTTCGCGCAACCATGCCTGCCAATCGTCGCGATCATTTGCCTCCATGTTCTGGTGAAGGCGCCAAAGTTCCCGCTCAAATTTGCGAGCATGCTCGAGAATATCAGCCGCCGCGAGCAACGGTGATCCGCCCGGCCATATAGCGGACGAGCTACCCCATGCTTTAGCGGGCGGCGTGAGCAAAAAGCGTTCGTGGAGATCTTTGACCGCATGGTCCAGCACTCGGGAGACGTCCCGGCCTTCGCGGTTGCGATTCTGCTGGCGAATCAGCTCGAGAAACTCTTCGAAATCGCTGTCATCCCGTAATCGAGCTCGGAAAACCTCCGTAAGCACCTGGCGACGCAGAACCCCTTGGAGGTGATCGTCGATAATGGTGATTTCGTGCGCGACTCCATATTCAAAAGCAAACGCACGGAGAATTCTTCCGAAGAAACTGTCGAGGGTTCCGAGGGTTAGAACCGGGAGTTTTTCCACTAACTCACGCAGATGCTGCACGCACCTCTGCGGAGTGAGTCTT